>JBCCLI010000207.1:0-11296 GCA_039026975.1 Bacteroidota bacterium
AGTAATACCCGCTCTGTAGTGGAACTAGCCATCAGTCAGATCATCATGTTGGCTAGGCGTATTCCTTTCTTTAATAAAGGTATGCATGAAGGGAAATGGAATAAGTCAGCTACAGCCAGCCATGAAGTCAGAGGGAAGAAGTTAGGAATTATAGGCTACGGAAATATAGGGACACAGCTTTCCGTCTTGGCAGAAGCTATGGGGATAGAGGTGTATTATTATGATGTAGTGGAGAAACTAGCCCTAGGTAATACCAGAAAGAGCTATTCTTTAGAAGAAATGTTACCGCAAGTAGATTTCCTTTCTTTACATGTAGACGGCAGACCGGAAAATAAAATGATATTTGGGGAGGAGCAGTTTGCCTTGATGAAGGAAGGGGCCGTCTTCTTGAACCTGAGCCGTGGGTTTGTTGTGGACATTAAAGCCCTGGCTAATAACTTAAAGAGTGGTAAGCTGAAGGGAGCGGCCGTAGATGTATTTCCTACAGAACCTAAGAGTAATGCTGAGCTATTTGAATCGGAGCTAAAGGGAATTGATAATGTGATCCTTACGCCTCATATTGGGGGAAGTACCCAGGAAGCTCAGCAAAATATAGGTGACTATGTGCCTGCCAGAATCATTGAGTATATAAATGCAGGTAGCTCATTTGGGAGTGTCAATTTCCCGAATCTACAACTCCCTAAACAGGGAAAAGCCCACAGGTTGATACATGTCCACCATAATAAATCCGGTATCCTGGCCAAGATCAATAATGTCCTCGCCAAGCATCAGATAAACATAGAGGGTCAGTACCTCAAAACAGATGAAAACATAGGCTATGTCATTACAGATATTAACCGCAAGTATGATGACCAAGTCCTGGCGGATTTGAAGGAGATAGAAGATACCATCAAGTTCAGGGTACTGTATTAAGCCCTTACCACCGTATCAAGGTAGCATACATGCTTTTCTGGTACAAAGAAGGGATTTCTCCAAGTTTATGAATTTCTTTAGCCCCTAACTCCTCAGTAAGAAGAGATACCTTCTGCCAATTGATAGGATATGGAACCCATGGATTAGCAGAGCTGGTATTATACTCTACAATTAGGCACTGGGGCCCCTCCCCCATATGTTTAATAAGCCCCTGAAGGAAGTGGGATTTATTTTTCACATAGTGTAGGACATTAGCCATGAGCACACCCTGGAGATGATCAGGTAAATCTGTGGAAAGGAAATCTCCTTTCTGCGTATGGATAGTTACGCCATCATACTGGGGAGGGATTTTCTTTAGGATGTTTGCCCGTTTATCAATGGCTAGTATGCTGCTACCAGATGGAAGTTGTGCTGCTAAAGCCATGGTAAATAAGCCTTCTCCAGACCCCAGGTCTGCCCAGGATTGGGGGGTGGATATAGGAAAGGGAAACTTGATCAGTTCACTGGCTTCGTGGAGTTGCATAGGCCTACCTTATATGGATGTGTGTTTCTTTCTGCCGGATGGAATAGATGAGGCTGATGATAAATCACTAATTTTTTCTGGAATTACTTTTTGCTTTATGGATACTTGTGAAATTTAGGTTTCAATCTTTTCCTAGTCAGGAGGATGCATTTGTAATCTCTGAAGTAGCCTTCTTACAGAAATCAGTTGGACCCGGTTCAGTTGTAAGGCGTCTATGGTTGCTCTACCCACTGGCGTGAGACCAATCAATAAGGCAGGATCATTATCCCAAGCAAAATGTTCAGACCAAAAATCATTTCTAAGATGAAAAAGGGGTACATAAAACTGAGTAATGGCGTCAATTGCTTCTATCCGATTAGATTTATGGGCATTACATCCTCTGCACGATAGGGCCATATTATTTACAGAATTCTCACCTCCTTTGGATAAAGCAATAATGTGTTCAATTTCAAATTTCTGAGTAGAGATTTGCATAGTAGTACAGCAGTATTCACAACGATAGCTTGCTCTAAGCGCTACTTTCTCTCTGACTGCAGAGGAAATTCTCCTTTGGCTCATGTAGAGGAGAACTTTGAACTTGTAATTCCCAACTGCTCTTTTACCTGCTCTATGGGAAGTTCTCTCAAATGAGCTAATTCTGCCAATGCCTCCAGCCACTCAAGGTTATGCTGCTCCACGGTTTTTACTAAAGATAGAAGCTCAATATGTTCTTCTGGTGATAGGGTTTCTGCTAGATTCTTTTCCACAAGATTATCATATCGCAATTGGGTTTCTTTATCCAGAGGTTGGTAAATATTATGGATTAACTCAAGTTCTCTTTCAGAAGGGGTGAGGACCTTTTTCCTGGCAATTAGGCGGTTGATCTCTTCAGAGAATTTCTCCAGACTTGATATGTCCATGTCAGAGAATCCTTTGATAAGATCTTCAAGACTGATTTTGACTCCCTTTTGAATTTCAATAATTGGCATATGGTATATAAACGACCCTCACTAGTCTTAAGTTACTCATTGATAAATTACTCCCCAAATTCAAGCAATTCTCATAAACAGACCTACAGAGTTAGGTAATAGGATTTTCCCTACCTTCGCATGGGCTGCCACTTTAAGTAGGTAGCGGAACGCCAGAGCCATTCAAGAGGTCCATATTTATAGGCCTCCAGCCATTTTTTACTAATAAATGCCTGGATAGTAAATACGCCTTTTGCCTGCAGAGGTGTAAAAGTAGGCTTTAAAGTTTCTGCTATTCAATACCCCATATATTCCTCCAAGAGCAGGGCTTAACAGCAAAATCAGGATAAATGCCGTCAACTTATTCATAATCCGTGTTTGAAGTGAGAGGGTAAACTCATAATTGTCGCTTTACGTTTATACGGGAAAATGCTATTTTGGTACCATAATGGTACGCAAAAATTTGATTTATGCTAATTATTAGTAGTAGAGAGTTTCGTCAGAATCAGAAAGAATATTTTGACAGAGTAGACAAGGGAGAGCAAATTATTGTCCAAAGGGGTAAGGATAAAGCCTACTTATTGACTCCTATAAGCGAGGACGATATGATTTTTAATGCCGAGATGATAGAGAAAATCAAGCAGAGTATGCTTGAGATCCAGAACGGAGAAAGTATAAGTATCTCCACTCCTGAGGAGATCAATGAATTACTTGGACTATGAAGTATACCCTTACCTTCTCTAAAACTGCTCTAAAAGATTTAGAAAAACATAAGAAATCAGGAGATCAGGCTGCTCTTAGGAAAATACAAAAGCTACTAGGAGAGTTGATAGAACATCCTACTACAGGTACGGGGCAGCCTAAAATACTAAAAGGAGAATTATCAGGAATGTACGCTCGTAGAATTAATCAGAAGCATAGGCTGGTGTATTCTATCCAAAAGAATATCATAACAGTCCATGTACTAGCTGCATGGTCTCATTATGGAGATAAGTAAGGGTAAAGTGTTATTAGACTAAGTACGCCTCCCCCTACTTCCGCATGGGCTGCCACTTTAAGTAGGTAGCGGAACGCCAGAGCCATTCAAGAGGTCCATATTTATAGGTCTCCAGCCATTTTTTGCTAATAAATGCCTGGACAGCAAATACGCTCAAAGCGATCAAACTGGCCAGGGCTACCTTAATGGTTCCTAGCATACCTAGGCCCCATCCAAAAAAGATAAATGTACCTATGATAGACTGTGTGACATAATTAGTCAATCCTGCTCTACCATAAGGAACCATCCAGTCAAAGAATTTTCTAGGGCCTTTCTTCATATACAGCAGGAGAAATATTCCTACCACCCATATGGTCAAGAGACCCGTATTAACAATATCAAATAGGGCCATTAATAAGGGCTGAACAATAGTATCTCCTTCTGGCGGTCCATTTCGCATGAGTAAACCTACGACTAAGACTGTCCCTAAAGCTACTCCAAAGCTCACCCATGTCCACATGAGAATATCCTTTTTATACTGCTCGTATTTCTCGAAGAACCGCTTTCTCCCCAGGTAAAGGCCTATGAGAAATAAGCCCAAAGTCAGATACCCTCTGGTTCCATTTACAAATTGGAAATCCATCTTGCCCTTGAATCCATACGTGGCATTCCTATTAAATACTTGGAGAATAGTTCCTTCTGTGATGGTATTGAAATACTTGGTTTCAGATTCCCAATCATAGTTGAATGGGCCTCTGTTTTCTGCACTTGCTGAATCTGTAGGAGCTATGTTTTCATCTGTGGCTGTATTCTCCTCTGCTGTATCTCCTTCTGAAATGACAGCGGTTTCTTCTGTAGGAGGATTGGTAATATGATTATAAGTCCATGCCCCAATTTTAGGGACACCTGCCATAAGAATGACAATACATACCCAAAGCCATCTATTGGGTACTTTGTAAAACAAGATGAGGGGAACCCCCAGCATGGCATATATGGATAGAATGTCTCCCCTGTAAAAAAGGCCATGTAACCATCCAAAACCAAAAAGGAGCACCAGCCGCCACAGGAAACGCCAGTGGAAGGCATCTTCTCGCTTTTCTCCCTTTTCCATCTGAATGAAGAAGCTCAGACCAAAGAGCACAGAGAAAATGGCAAAGAATTTTCCTCTGATAAGAATAGATTCGATCACATTAATAATTTCGTCCACCATGCCTCCCTCTACTATCTCAGCTTTATCCGGTGGGATAGGTCCTGCAATATAAAATTCTGCCATGTGGACGATAACGATCCCTAGCAAGGCGAAACCTCTTAGGGCATCTATTACTTGGATACGGCCTACAGCCGTTTTCTCAGGGGGTAAGGTGGTAGTGCGCGTTGCCATGATGTGTATGTAGGTTAGCCTTAAAGAGTCTGGTTTTAAGGAAAGGATGCACAGAGGGAGCTGAGGCTTGAACTCACTCTGTTTCCTGGGTTCTAGTCCCCGAAAAGACTAGGAAACGCATCAGGAGTCCCAGGTAACTTCCCAAAATGCTGGAAGGCACGCTCTGTGGCTACCCTACCTCTGGCCGTGCGCTTAATGAAGCCTTCCATCACCAGATAAGGCTCATACACTTCTTCTATGGTATCTGGTTCTTCTCCTACGGAGGCAGAAATGGAGTTTAAGCCTACAGGTCCACCTTTGAACTTTTCTATGATGGTTAGTAAGATCTTATTGTCCATATCATCCAGCCCACTTTCATCTACCTCCAAGGCCTCTAAGGTGATCTTTGCAATTTCCATATTGATGATGCCATCTCCTTTCACCTGAGCAAAATCACGGCTTCTTCTGAGGAGTCTGTTCGCTATTCTGGGTGTACCTCTGCTTCTACCTGCTATTTCCAGAGCAGCATTTTCTTGTACTGGAACATTCAGAACGCCAGCTGACCTGATGAGAATTTTCTGGAGGGTTTGAGCATCGTAATATTCTAGTCGAGCATTAATCCCGAAACGTGCCAGCATGGGGGAGGTAAGCAGACCTGCGCGGGTAGTAGCACCCACTAGCGTAAACGGATTCAGGTTAATCTCTATGCTTCTGGCATTAGGCCCTGTTTCCACCATGATGTCAATCTTGAAATCTTCCATAGCAGAATAGAGGTATTCTTCTACTACGGGAGAAAGCCTGTGTATCTCATCTATGAAGAGGACATCTCCTGATTCCAGGTTGGTCAGCAGACCTGCTAGGTCTCCTGGCTTTTCAAGTATAGGCCCTGAGGTGGTGGTGATTTGGGTGTTAAGCTCATTAGCTATGATAAAGGAAAGAGTGGTTTTTCCCAGGCCTGGAGGTCCATGCAAGAGCACATGATCCAGGGGTTCACCTCGCATATTGGCAGCTTCTACAAATACCCTGAGATTAGCTACCAGCTTGCTTTGGCCGGTAAAATCTTCCAGTCGTTGAGGGCGAAGTTTTTGCTCTTCATCACCTGTCTGCGGAAAAGGGTCCAGGTATTCATTTCTCATAGAAGCGGTCTTGTATCTAAGCCTGGAAAAAGTATTAAGTAGAAGGCTTTACCCAATGAAAGACTCTCTTGCTTATAAATTTAGCATTTCTAAATTTATAAGCAAGGAAGGTATATATTAAACACTCACGCTAAATTCTCTTAAGGCGTTATTCAGAGATACTTTTTTGTCTGTAGAAGCCTTACGTTTCCCTATTATTAAGGCACAGTTTACGTTATAAGATCCAGCAGGAAATTCTTTAGTGTAAGACCCTGGGATTACTACACTTCTTTCAGGCACATATCCCTTATATTCTACAGGTTCTACGCCAGAGACATCTATAATCTTAGAGGAGGCAGTTAAGACTACATTGGCTCCTAATACGGCCTCTTTACCTACTCTGACGCCTTCTACTACTATGGACCTACTCCCTATAAAGGCATCATCTTCAATGATAACCGGGGCAGCTTGTACCGGCTCCAGCACCCCGCCTATACCTACCCCTCCACTTAGGTGGACATTCTTCCCTATCTGGGCACATGAGCCTACTGTGGCCCATGTATCTACCATAGTACCACTGTCTACATAAGCCCCAATGTTTACATATGAGGGCATCATGACCACTCCTTTAGCAATATATGCTCCATAGCGCGCTGTAGCAGGTGGAACTACTCGTACCCCTTGGCCTACGTAGTCAGATTTCAACGCCATTTTATCGTGATACTCAAAAGGAGGGACTTCTATCTTCTCCATCGTTTGTATAGGGAAGTTTAAGATCACGGCTTTTTTAACCCAGTCATTTACTATCCACCCTGCTTCCGTAGGAGAAGCACATCTAAGACGACCTTTATCCAGGTCTTCGATAATGGTTTTAATGGTATCCAGGGTAGTTTGATCTTTTAAGAGAGATCTATCTTCCCAGGCAGCTTCTATAATTTCCTGATAAGTTGACATGTTCTTATTATTTGAGCTGCGAAAATACTGGCTATGCCCTTTGATATCAATCAAAGTTCACATTTTCTTTTCTGGAATGGTGAGAATGAAATTACTTTTCCTTTTTACTTTTAAGCTCAGCAGATTCCAGGTTAAATAAGTCATTGATAATATCTATCAACCCTTCTGGATCTCCCCTTCTACAAGCTGCCTTTAGTTGAAGGACAGGAAGCTTAAGAATTTTATTCATCATACTACGCGTCACTTCATCTATGAGTTGACTTTCTTCTGCTGAAGCTTCTTTCATAAATTTTGATAGTTCCTCTTTTCTGATCTGTTCTAGCGCATCTTTAATTCTGTGGATAGTAGGCGAAATAGATAGGTTACGCCTCCAATCAGAAAAGGAAGTTATCTCCTCGGAGATGATATGCTTAACACTAGGGATAGCTGCCTGGCGTTTTTCTATGACTGCTGTAGTTCGGTTCTGTATATCATCTATATCATATACCACTACATTTTGAAGAGAATCTACTTTCCTACTTACACTTCTAGGTACTGATAAGTCTATCAAAAACTGACTATGCAAGCTTGATTCCTGGAAATGCTCTGTGGTGATTAGGGGGGTATCACTGCTGACAGAAGATATAATGATGTTGTGAGAGGCGATAGCGGAAGGTAAAGCTGAAATAGGGAGTGACTGGGTTCCTAATTCTTCAGATAGCTCCAGGGCTTTCTCTTGGGTCCTGTTGATAAGGGTAATACACCCAAAATCTTCCATATCCAGATTCCGAGCTACATCAGCTCCCATCTCTCCAAGGCCTACCACTAACACTTTGGCGTCTCTGTAAGACTCTCCAAGAGAAGAGGCTAATTCTGCCGCAGCGTAAGAGACAGAGGCAGCACCATCACGGAAGGGTGTTTCTTGTTGAACTCTCTTATTGGTATGAAAAACAGTATGCATGACACGGTGCAGGAAAGCCCCCGCCATGTCTGACTCATGTGCCCAGCTGTACGCTTGCTTTACCTGATTAGCTATTTGTAAATCTCCTAAAACCATGGAGTGGAGGCCCATGGAGACTTCAAAAAGATAAGGGATAGCTTCTGACTCATGGTAAGTATCAAAGTATTGGATAAATTTCTCTGTTTCCAGTATCCCATTCTCTACACAGATGCAGGCAATGATCTCCAGGCTTAGGTCTTCTTCAGATGTGTAGTAAACTTCCGTCCGATTACAGGTAGAAAAGACCATCGCCTCTTTTATATCCAAAAGGTCTTTCAGCTTACCCAATAAAGCTTTGCACGTGGGCTCTCGTAGATAGATCAGCTCTCTGATTTCTACAGGGGCACGCAAATGTGATAAACTTATTGCTCTGAATGATTCTGCCATCTAAAAAAGTAATCCTGTTTATATATGAGTTTTACTATATATTAATTGCAAAACTAAAGAATTGTTTATTTAGAAACATTCAAAATAAGGCTGTAGAGCCCTATTTTGAGATATCTTCCGTAAGGAAAACAAGTAAGAAGCTGGGATTTGTTGGCTACTAGGAATTTAAGGAAAAGCCTCCATATTTCTAGTAGCCCCCTATCATTTCAATGTTAAATGACGGCTATTTATCACTTATCTCGTTAGTACAGTAGAGTCTTTACTTTTTACCTCCCTACCTAGGGTTAAAAACTCCTACTTTCACGTTCTGTCTAATTGATCCTTATGTTAGAATTACTCAACCTCGAAAGGCGTTCAGGAACAAGAATTATTATTTATGTCTTAGCTGCTACCATCATAGGTGGCTCTTTACTGTATTCTAATTTTTTAGCAGAAAGGTTATCAGAGAAAGAAGCTAAAGCTATCAAGAGGTATACAGATGCTATTGACTTTGTGGGAAACTTTGATCAGCCTTCAGAAGATGACGGCATGGAAGAAGCCAGAATTGCCATTGAAAGTATGCTGGGGTTCATCATAGAGCAGCAACTTTCCTTAGATGAAAGCAGTGAGATTCCCCTGATATTAGTAGGAGAGCAAGATACTTCATATAATAATTTGAAACTGAGTGAAGACCCTAAAAAAAGAGCTTCTGAGTTAACAGAATATATTACCGGGTTTAGGCAACTGCATGATTCTATTCGAGTAGAATATGTTAAAGATCATTTCCAGTATGTTTACTATGGAGAATCTTTTATTCTTAGAAGACTTCGGTGGTTCCCTGTAATACAATTATTAGTAGCCTTTGGGTTTATAGGAGTAGTCTTTGTAGGATTTGTAATTGCCAAGCGGAATGAACAGAATAGGGTTTGGGTGGGTTTAGCTAAGGAAACAGCGCATCAGTTAGGTACGCCTGTATCCAGTCTTATGGCTTGGACAGAACTGTTGAGGATGAAGGCTAGAGAAGGGGATGAGGAAATGATTCAGGAAATAGAGAAAGATGTAAAACGGTTGGAAACTATCACGGAAAGATTCTCAAAAATAGGTTCCAAACCTGAATTAGTTCCTATTAATTTAGATGAGTTCCTGAGACGCTCTGCTGAATACATCAGTAAGCGTATGACCAGGAGAGGAAGCATACAGGTAAAAGTAGAAAACGAGCTAGCTGTTGATAGCTTTTTGAGCGTAAATCCTCAGTTATTTGATTGGGTGATAGAGAACTTACTCAAAAATGCCTTAGATGCTATTCAGACTAAGGAAGGAGAAATAATCATCAGAGCTAGTAGAAGAGGAGCCCAATACTTTATAGATGTAAGTGATACTGGCAAGGGAATCTCTAAGGGCAATTTCAAAAAAGTGTTTGAACCTGGATTTACTACTAAAAAGCGAGGCTGGGGATTAGGGCTAAGCCTGACTAAACGGATTGTGGAGAATTATCATAAGGGAAGCGTATTTGTAAAAGCTTCAGAGCTAGGGAAGGGAACCACCTTTAGAATCCAGTTACCTGTTTAGCGGAAATCATAAATGGGTGGAGTAGGAATAGAGTTTAAGAAAGCAGGGATAGGAAATTGATGGCTTATCAGTAAATTTGTCTCATGGGGAGAATTATGGCCTTAGATTACGGGTTGAAACGCACAGGAATAGCCTGGACGGACCCTCTACAAATAATCGCTACAGGCTTAGGAAGTGTGGACACTGCGTTCTTAAAAGAGGAGGTAGGTAATAAGATAAAAGAGGGAGAGGTAGAGGAATTGGTCTTGGGGTTTCCCACCAGACTTGATGGCGCTGATACACATGCGACCCAGGCAGTCAGAGACTTCCATGAATGGCTCAATAATAGCTTTCCTTCTCTTAGGGTAACCCTATGGGATGAAAGATTTACCTCTAAAATGGCACATCAAAGCATGTTGGATGCCGGACTGTCTAAAAAGAAGAGAAGAGATAAACATTTAGTCAATCAAGTAAGTGCTACTATAATCTTACAAGAATTTTTAACAGGAAGATAACGCATTTAATAAGTTAAGCAGAGATGGTATTACCAATTATTGCCTATGGGCATCAGGGATTGAGAGAAAAGACTCGTGAAATCGGGCCGGATTACCCAGACTTAGCAGGCCTGATTGAAAACATGTATGATACTATGTATCATGCTCAAGGGGTAGGACTAGCTGCTCCCCAGGTAAACATCCCTATTAGGCTGTTTGTGATAGACGGAGAGCCTATGGAATCATCTCGGGAAGAGGGAGAAGAGAGCATGCTGGGATTCAAAGGAGTATTTATTAACCCCAAAATACTGGGGGAAATGGGAGATAAGTGGAGCTTTGAGGAGGGATGTTTGAGTATTCCTGATATTCGTGAGCCCATTATGAGAAAGAGCGAGATTGTAATTAAGTATTTCGATGAGAATTTTGAGGAGAAGATGGAAACCTATACGGGGCTAAAAGCCAGGATTATTCAGCATGAGTATGACCATGTAGAAGGAGTACTCTTCACAGATTATCTCTCACGTATGCGCAAGCAGTTGCTAAAGGGAAGGTTAGGAAAAATTACTAAAGGTGAGATCGATGCAGCTTATCCTATGAAATTTCCTGATAGAGAGGTAAAAGCATAAAGCTACTTACATATGTAAAAAAGCTTACCCTTTATATTTGCCACTATTTGATAAGTTGAGTCAGGCCTGTGTCAGGAGCAGGTAAATAGACCAAAAAGTCTATAATTTCCCAGTAACGTAAGAATTATCTAATTATTATCCCCCGTATAGCGGCCAAAAAAGCTGTGTTAAATCTTGATTAATTCTTTCAAATTCCTTACTTTTGTTAGAATATTAGGTTAGATACATCCTCAAAGTAACGTACTATTATGACGGCAAAGGAACTTCAAGTTAAGATCCAGGACACCAAGTCATTTCTTAACCGTGAGATCGTAAGAATCAGAACTAACATGCCAAACAGTTCTCTCTCCTTCAGAGAGATTGGGGTAAAGATGGATATGATTCATGAAGCGGAAAGAGTTGGCGTAAGGAATCTTGGAGAGTCTCAAAACAGAAAATTGACCAAGATGATTGAAGAGGTAGAGAAAATGAAAAGTATCTCTCTGAATTAATCCTC
>JBCCLI010000208.1:0-11268 GCA_039026975.1 Bacteroidota bacterium
AGCAGGCATCTGCTTAGTAAACCAGACTGAGGTAGGGGCCATACAGACATAGGGTTCCTGCTGGTAAGGAGCTACTTTTTCTACACTGGCAGTAGGGGGATGTAAGACAGGTCGTTGAAAGCTGTCATCCGTAAGGGCTGAGATCAGGGAAAGGTTCCTCTCCACTTCATGTTTTCCTTGTCCGATTTCATGTTTAATGGCAGAGGTAAATGAAAAAGATAAGGGGTTTTTATCAAAACCTATAATATGCTTAGCTCTTGATAGCATAGCTAACATTCCTGTAGAAAAGAATCTTTGGACGTTAATTAGGTACTCGTAGCGTTCCTTTTGGATCTGTTTGAGAATCTGCCACCAGTTTTTATACTTATCTTCCTTCTTATTCCAGATAATGACATTACGTATGTGAGGATGTTCTACCAGGAGTGACTCATTACCTTTTCTCACGAGAATATCCAGTCCATAATCAGGGTAAAACCTGGCCATCTTCTCAATGATAGGAGTAGCTAGGATGAGATCCCCAATGAAGGCAGTTTGGATAATGAGAATAGCTTTTTGTCTATCCATACTTCAAATTAACGAAGAAGGCAAGTAAGGATACCAATTCTTTCTGCATTAGGAGGTAAGCGGTCATAGCAGGAAAGTTGCATACAAATGGAGATTCTACGTTATTCGTTAAGAGAACTACAGATGATATGGATATACCAGAAGAACTCTTAAAAGCCTTTGAATCCTCCCTGGAGCGTGTCAGAAAACTTCCTACCAGGCCCTCTAATGATATGCTCCTCAAACTGTACGGGCTAAATAAACAAGCTACGAAAGGAGATATAAACATTGAAAAACCAGATATGTTTGATGTGGTAAAGCAGGCAAAATATGCTGCATGGGAAGAGCTGCAAGGGCTCTCTAAAGGAGAGGCTATGAAGCAGTATATCCAGTTAGTAGATCAGCTCTTCTCAGAATTGTCAGAATTATAAAAAAAGCCCTCCCTCTGAAAAAAGGAGGACCACACACAAACAAAAACACAACCCAAATTAACCTAAACTTACTATTACCTATATTCTTCTTTCGAGTATCTTCTTCATAAGTATGTACCAAATATCTTCTCTAACAGGAAGAATATGAACTCAACCACGTCTTTTACTGCACATGTGTAATAATCAGGTGGGAGAATTTCTTGTATGCATGTCAGGCAGATAAGGGATGCTGTGGTTATCTCCAAGGAATTATTAATATAAATATCTGATAATCAGTAGTATAGAGTTAGTTTGCTTGCCTCTTCCTACCTCAGCCCTAAGTGAGAAAGCACCTGTATCATGGGAAAAAGTAGAGGGTTAGGCACTATATTAAAGGTAAGTGTGAGAAAAATTGTATCCTTATCAATCTACTATTTTGACAATAGGAGAATTTTATAACACGATTATTACGAATAATTGTAAATGATTATTAATGGATAAACAAAATTATCGAAATTGGAAATGGATGGCCCCTTTAGGCTTGAGCCTCATAGGCCTTGGGCTAAGTATCACGGGAGAAGGAATTATCTTGAAAATGCAAGAAGCATTCTGGCTAGTGTGGGCAGCTTGGGGAACCATAGGACTTATCTGCACGAATGCAGGTATATCTATTTTTGGAGAGGCGGTAAAAAAAAGGTTTTGGTTTGAGTGGTATGAAAAACAAGAAGAATTAGGCCATAAAATAGACAATTGAGGGATTCCTACTAATTTTACCCCATGCTTAACTATTCAGAACGTATCAGTTCCCTAAAAGAGTCTGCTACTCTGGCCCTGGCCCAAAGGGTGAGAGAATTAAAGGCAGAAGGAAAGGATGTTATTGGGCTTACTTTGGGAGAGCCAGACTTTGATACGCCCACCCATATTAAAGATGCAGCAGCGGCTGCTTTGGCGGCAGGCCATACCTCTTATCCTCCCGTTGCAGGCATACCTGAACTCAGGAAGGCTATAGCTGAGAAATTCCGAAATGAAAATAAGCTGGAGGTGGATGTCCCTAATGTGGCAGTTTCTACAGGAGGAAAACAGACACTGTATAATGTCATTTCCTGCCTCCTGAATCCCGGTGATGAAGTGATTTTACCTGCTCCTTACTGGGTGTCCTACAGAGCGCAGCTAGAACTGGCTAGCGCTAATATTAAGGAAGTCCTCTGTGGAATAGAACAACAATACAAACTGACCCCCACGCAACTAGAAGCGGAGCTTACGCCAGATACTAAATTACTCATACTCACTACGCCCTCTAATCCCTCCGGGAGTATGTATACCCAGGAGGAGCTGGAGGCCATAGGGGAAGTGGTAGCTAGATACCCTAACCTATATGTTATCTCAGATGAGATTTATGAGCATATCATCTATGAGGTAGCGCATTTCAGCATCGGAAGTATAGCTGCCATTAAAGATAGGGTGATCACCGTAAATGGCTTTGCTAAAGGATTTGCGATGACAGGTTGGCGGCTCGGCTTTATGGCGGGGCCTGAAAAACTGGTTAAGCTCTGTATGAAGTTACAGGGGCAGGTCACCTCAGGCGCTAATACTTTTGCCCAATGGGGAGCCGTTACGGCCCTTACCTCAGATCTAGGTCCTACCTATCAGATGAGAGACTCTTTTAGAAGTAGGAGGGATGACCTCTACCAAAAACTCTCAGCCATTCCTCATGTAGATACGCTTTTACCAGATGGGGCCTTCTATTTTTATCCGGACTTACAAGCCTATTTACATACCATTTCTCCTGAAGGCAGAAAAATTACTACCATAGATGAGCTATGTCTGTATCTCATAGAAGAGGGCGGGGTAGTGGTAGTTCCTGGATCAGCCTTTGGGACTCAGAGCCATGTCCGAATTTCCTATGCATATGCGGTAGACATGCTACATAAAGCAGTGGATAGGCTAGGAGATGCACTGACTTCACTAAAACCTCTGTAGATGCTATTGGATACCTATGCCTTTCAGCAGGCTTGTGAAAAACTAAACATACTGGTCATTGGGGATCTGATGGTAGACAGGTATTTATGGGGAGCTGTGGAGAGAATTTCCCCAGAGGCACCTGTTCCTGTAGTAGATATCAGTAAGGAAGAGAATCGGCTGGGAGGAGCCGCTAATGTAGCCCTGAACATACAAGCTATAGGAGCTAGGCCAGTACTCTGCGGAGTGGTGGGAGTAGATAAGGATGGAGAAATTCTAAGGGAGTTGGCAGAAAATAGTCATTTCCAGACAGATCTTATTTTCCCTTCTACGGAGAGAAGAACTACTGTAAAGGTACGCGTCATTGGCAATCAACAACAGGTACTACGAGTAGATAAGGAGGATAGGTATCCTCTTTCTCAAGTGGAAAAAGAATTTATTCTCCCAAAGCTGTTAGAAAGAATTTCAGATTTTGACGCTATCATATTTGAGGATTATGATAAAAGCATGTTGGGGGCTGAGCTTATCCAAAAAGTCATAGCTGAAGCTCAGCGGTATAGCGTCCCTACCTTAGTAGATCCCAAGTTTAAGCAGTTTTGGGACTATGCTGGAGTTACGGTCTTCAAGCCTAATATGAAGGAACTCAATGAAGGCCTGGGCCTAAGGTTACATAAGCAGGATATGGAAGGTATTACTTCCGCCATTAAGCAGCTACGTGAGCAGATGCCCCACCACCAAACCCTCATTACTCTTTCAGAAAATGGAATGCTGCTGGTAGATGAGAACTTTAAGGCCCATCATTTTCCTGCTCACTACAGAAACATCACAGATGTTTCTGGGGCTGGAGATACGGTCATTGGCGTAACTGCTACTGCCATGGCAGCTGGAATGCCCCTTCCTCAAGCGGTAGCCATGGCCAACCTAGCAGGTGGCTTAGTATGTGAAGAGGTAGGCGTGGTCCCTGTAAATAGAGTGAAACTGATGGAAGAGGTAATGAAATTACGGAAATAAGCGCCTATTTCATCTCCTTCACTGGGAGATTAATACGCACTGGAATAGAACCTAGTTCTTCATAAAGTAGCTCGTACATATAGAGGATATCTAGCTTAACGTTAGCGGAAATAAACCAAACCATATCCTCTTGTTCCCATAATGGGTCCGATTTGCTTTGGGTAAGTAGGTACTGACTTTGTTTCTCATACCACCTGTCAAATTCTTCCTCTGTAATATCTTTTGTAGGATCTAACCATAAGGCTTTAGGAAATTGAATACTGCTGAAGTTCGCCTTTTCAAAGAATTCTTTTTCTGGCGCATATGGAGGACCAAATGTAAGCTCAGTTCCTAAAGGGATACCCGCCTTATTCAGAACGATGAATGGATTGTGAGAAAAACCTTGCTTAGCTGGCTGATTTAATGGCTGAAGAATGAGTTGATGATCTTGAAACAGGAGAATTTTAAAGATTCGCTGATTAAAGGTAAAGACAGAATCTGCCAGATGATCATTTATACATAAGGTATCGAAGGCAGTGAGGGCTTTAAAGCTAATCCTGAGCTCTCCAGTCAGTCGTTCTATAATTTCCGGCCTTAGAATAAAATCTGCACGCTCTGATTTGGCCGAAATAGTTTTTTGGGTATTCTCAAATTGAATAGCAGTCCTATTCAAGTCTTGTAGCTGATACTCACTTATAGTGGCCTGAATATCTGCGTTCATACCTGCTTGGAAGTTGAAGGAAAGCATTTGGAGGGAGAATCCCTCTTTGCCATAAAAACGCTTGCAAACTACATCCAGGGTATTTTCTAATTCTGAAAAGAAGCTTGCTAATGAATCTGAGCTAGTAACTTGTTCCCATGGAATTTGTGAGGTTCCATTAGTATCTGCTATAGCTGGTTCATAGCTACTGTTAACATACTGGGTATAAATCCTGGGCTTGATAATGGAGAGAACTTCCTCTGTAGATAGATCTTGGGAGGGAGATAGAATGACGACCATAAAACAGCGGAAAAATACTATGAACTTTCGCATATACTATTTTGAATAGCCAAATATATTAATTCTCATAATAAAAATAAATCTTCTAATTTAGGCTTATTTAGTAGGTAAAAATCACGAATTTTCTGAAAATATTAGCTAAGAGAATTTTAGAAAAAGTAGCTTTCAGCTGTTAAATAAAGCATAAAGGCTTGGAACAGTCCCATATAATTAGCTATATGCAGGGAAGAACTACCTGGCAGACTAAACTACATACGGATCATTTGGGGTCTTTTTGGGGCTTAAGAATGGATGTGGGTTGTGCAGTCATCTTAGGTCCTACATCGTGATTAGTACACCCTAAGTGTGTTTATATTTTCACTTATAACTCCCTAATATGATCCGTTACAAGTTTTCCAGAACGCGTAATAGCGAATTTGCCTCTGTATTAAGAAAAAGAGTAAGAGCCTACTTTAAGGAGAATAACCTCAGCCAGAAAGGAAACCAGGATATGTACCTGAAGACGGTAGTAGCTCTTTCTATTTATTTTGTTCCATTCCTCATTATCCTTTTTTCTGGAATTACTTACCTCCCTGTTTTATTCCTTCTCTGGATGGTTATGGGGTTTGGTAAGGCAGTTATAGGTACATCTGTCATGCATGATGTTTTGCATGGCTCCTATTCTTCTAATAAAAAGCTGAATTTTTTTATGCATGTAGCCCCGTTAGCCATAGGGGTGTATCCCAGAACATGGAAATTGCAACATAATGTACTTCATCATACCTATACCAATATTGAACACAATGATGAAGACCTAACGCCTATAGGAGTCTTGCGCTTCTCCCCTAATCAGGAGCTTAGATGGTTTCACAAGTATCAGCATATTTATGCCACTTTTTTCTATTGTATTGTTACGCTCATGTGGGCCTTAGCAAAAGACTTTGTGAAAATCACCAAGTATAGAAATATGGGCTTGCTTAAGTCAGATTGGGAGTTTGTGCAGAACATAGGGCTGATCATTCTCAGTAAAACCTTCTATTTCTCTCTCATCATAGGTCTGCCTTTATTATTAACGCCTATTTCCCTGGGACAAATTCTATTGATGTTTTTAACCATGCATCTGGTAACAGGCTTTGTACTAAGTATGGTTTTCCAGTTAGCCCACATCATGCCTGATATTCATTTTATAGAACAAGAGGAGCAGGACATTGAACAAAACTGGTTAGTACATCAGCTAGAGACTACCTCTAACTATGCCATGAAGAATAAATTTATTACCTGGATTTTTGGTGGGCTTAACCACCAGGTAGAGCATCACCTATTTCCAAATATATGCCATATCCACTATCCTGAGATTTCCAGGATAGTACAGAAAACTACCAAGGAGTTTAACTTACCATACCATCACCAAAGATTTTTTGGCTCGGCTATCGTGTTACATTATAAGATGTTGAAAGCACTGGGGAGTGGACAGGTCAAGCCTTCTACTGTAACTAAGGTAGCCTAACAGAAAGATAGAACCGCAGGTACATAGATTTGAACATCCATGTATCTGCGGTTTTACTGATCATTCTCTCCTACAGTTATTCTTTCAGCACCTTAGCAAAAAACTGCTTCTCTCCTACCGTAAGCTGGATCAGGTATATACCCCTACTTAGTCCCTGCATATGTATTTCTGCCTGGCTAAAGCGGGAGGTGGAGTGGCTGATCTGCCTACCTGACACATCTAGCAAGCGTATATCTGCTTCCTGCCCTGTCAGCTGCCCAAGATCCAGGGTAAGCACATCTGAAACGGGGTTTGGGTAGAGCTTCATGCCAGCTTGGGTAAGCTCGTTTTCCACCCCTACGCTGATAGAACGTGAACCGGTAGAGTAACCCACCGCCCATTTATGTGTCTCCAAAAGTATAGTGCCATCTCCAGTTATGTTAATTCTATTCTCAGCTATGGGGAGGCTACCAATGATAGGATCATCCAGGAAGTCTGAGCTGGTGAAAATAACCTCACTATCATCTTGATTATAGGAAGGGTAGCCTAATACGTCATTCTCAAATATGGCCACCACTTCATTACGCTCAATATTGGCTGTGAGAATGAGATTGCGGTCTTCATTATCATCTAGGTAGTCAAAGGCAATGACTACAGTGGAGTTTTTGGCAAAGGAGGCATTCCCTATGCTGACCCCATCAGGAAGATTAGCAAAGAGTTTTAAGATGCCACCGTTTGCAAAAGTCTGAGATTGATTATTCCACACATTAATAATGCCTATATCCCAGTACTCCTGATTTTCACCTGAAATATTCTCCAGTCTATTAAAGGCATCATATAAAATATTTTCTCCTGTAAAATCCCACTCTATAGCATCTGCAAATAGAACGCCCGCAGAAGACAGTCCTCCCGGAGCAGAAGTGGGGTTAGACAGCTCAAATCTGGCCCAGCTATTAGAGCCTATATCAAACACATAAATGGAGGTATCCTGAAAGGTAGTGGTAGCGGCTAATCTACTCCCGTCTTTAGAGATGGCCACATTATCCCACACATTTCCAGTATACTGCCAGTTGGGCTCAGTTGTTAGCACAAATTCCTGAGGATCAGCAGGATCTAGTATCAAGAGATGGATTCTATTATCATCTCCTACAAAGGCCCCTAATGCTCCGTCATCCTGGATAGACATGGGGTTTTTAGGGGTAGTTGCGCTTAAGGGTGCTCTGCCAGTTCCATCTGGATTAAATCTGTAAATTTTAGCATTATCAAAAATATCCTCGCTAACTGCAATGAAAAAATCCTCTCCAGGGTTAGAGGGTAATTCTATCTCATCCGGGTCTGGTTCAGGATCTGGATTCCCACCGGAATCAGGCCCAAGGATCCCTACCTGATCAAAAGCCTGTCCAGCAGCATTGGCCTCGGCCGTTCCATATAAGTCCTCCGCAGATTGTATGACTGCTATCCGGCAGTCCTGAAAATCTGAGGAGCGCTTTAGGTATACACTTAAGGCACGGTAGTACACCCTTTCCGCTCTTTCCTTCCCTACTGACTGAGCAAATAAATAGAAGGCATGATTGGGGATGCCACTGTTTATATGGACGCCACCGTTATCCTCTGTTCCGGTGAAAATCTCATCCATATGCTTAGGTTGCCAGCCGTTATCTCCTAATCTGTTTCCACCATTATTAGGATCTGCCAGGTCTCTTAGGGCACCTGAACGGAATACGTTAGGATTCACTATATCTTCTCCTAGCTGAAAATCTTCTCTGTCAATCATGACGGCAAACACATCTGCAAAAGACTCATTTAATGCTCCAGGCTGGTCCTGGTAAACTAGGTTAGCAGTAGCTTGTATGACCCCGTGCGTCATCTCATGTCCGCCTACATCCAGTGATTTTGCTAGTGGGTCAAAAGCCACATCTCCGTTTCCATAAAACATGAATTCTCCGTTCCAGAAAGCATTATCCAGTCCTCTTCCATCTTCATCAGCTACATTGATAAAGGAAACGACATCTCCACCACCACCATTGATGGAATTTCTCCCATGTACCTGCTCGAAATAGTTATAGGAAATAGCTGCATTCACGTGTGCTGAGACCTCTAACCTTGACCACTGATTATTAGGAGACCTTACTTCTGTAAACTCTGGATCATCAATAGAGGTATTTTGCATATCTACGGTAAGAATAAATCCATCTCCCTGCTGAGGATTATTTTGGTTTCCGCTAAACATATTTTGGGTTACATCTAGCATGGTGAATCCATTTCCTTCATCAAAGGTATTAAATGTGAAGTTTTGGCCGTTTAGGTGCTGTCCCTGAGCCGTAGCAGGTCCTATGGAACAGGTGTGGTCATAATAAGTTAGGATAGCACCTGATTGGGCATCTACAAAGTATTCATATCTGTGCAAGAAGTTGGGGAAGATAGTCAGGTGGTAAGCCAGGTGAAACTTACCTTCTACCTGTGGATCAGGGTAGATAATCAGTTGGCTTTTATTCTTGGGACGGGAAAATAGGGTAGATACCTTTACCTCATACCGGTGGACCGCGACTAAGGCTTCCACATGCTCAAAAGCGATGTCAGTTACCTGATCCATAGAAAGTCTAGCTTGGGTATTAACTGCAGGAGTAGGATATAAGAACCCATCCATAGATTGTTGGCCATCAGGTTTGAAGTGTATATTCAGCTCTGCGCCGTATACCTCCAGGCCCTTATACACCTGCTGGTAGCGCATATGATAATGCGAAAGCTCATCTAACTCATCACGATACAGGCTTAATTCCAGTTCTGGATTCTCAAGAGGAAAAACTTCCCTGGCTTCATACAGCCACCTAAATACCTCATCCTGTGCTAATGAAGAGCGGGTAGAAACTTCCACTGGAGAAGGTGCTGTATAGGACTCTCTTTTGAGGTAGAACCCCAGGCTGTTGGCATGACCTTTTCTGGTGTAGTGTTTATGTAAGCGGATCAGTTGGTCCTGATTGATCTTAGCAAGGGAGGCATTTTGGGTATTGGCTCCCCCTTGAAAAGAAGGAATAGTAGAAGAGGAACGGCTGCCTTGATAGATGCTTTTTTGTTTTCCCTTAAAGGTTTTCTGTGAAAACCCCTGCTGGCAAGAAAACAGGATGGCAAAGATAAGTAGGTAACTTTTTTTCATACGAGTAGGTAATTGTGGTGCTTTCAAATGATATTACATTTCCTGCTGGTACAGGCTCATAAGTTCTTTGTATAAGGTTTTCAATTCTGAATCAACGGGTTTTTCTTCATCTCCCCATATCATGCGGTGGGTTTCTCCTTCCACTTTTACTTCTATAAACTGGTATAAATTCCCAGGTTGCTGCGTCTTCAAAAGAGAAGGAGGTAAGTTCTTCACCTGTTTGAAGGCTTCTCTGCATGTTTTAGCAGGTACTTTTCTGATAAGCTGATAGGTAGAGTCATTGCCTACCTTCTTAAATAGGTATCCCTGCTTGACCAGAACAAATGTGGTCTCTATACCTGAGAATCCGCCTCCGCTCCCAAAATGAATGGCTGGCTTTTTGTAATCTTTGGGGTCGTAAGGGGCTTTTTGGCAGGTAGTTCCCATAAGGGAGAATAGGCCAATTAAAGAGAAAATGATAGTATTCCGTAAGTGCATAGGGTGATGAAATGAATGAGACCTTCTTTGAAACAAATAATTCTTTATGAAAAATACTGGATTAAGGATTCTGAAAAACTGATTTTTTGGCAAAAAGCATTATTTGTAATAGCCAAACTTCTTAATCCATAAGTATAGTTGGAATTATAGATCCAAATACAGCCTTAGGCTTAAGATAATTGTCCAAGAGGAAAATCCAAGCTTTCCTCAGAAATCATATTTTGGATGCAGGAAAGCTGTTTCCTCACTTATAGGGGTAAGTAATAGAATAATTAGCTGTTCCTGGAATCAAGAAAGTCATGAGAATAGACGCACATCAACACTTTTGGCAGTATGATCCTGCACAATATACCTGGATGGGAGAGGGGAAGGAAAAAATTCAAAAGGACTTTCTGCCACCTGACCTTCAGCCCTTGTTAGAAAGGGCTGAGCTGGATGCCTGTGTAGCAGTACAGGCACGCTCATCAATGGAAGAAACCCTGTTTCTCCTGGCGTTAGCTAAAAAATATAAGTTTGTCCAAGGGGTAGTAGGTTGGGTAGATATCTGTTCTCCAGATCTTGAAAAACATCTATCCGAATTGCAAGAACATGCTCCGCTCAAGGGATTTCGTCATGCCGTGCAAGATGAACCTAATGAGGGCTTTTTAGTACAGGAAGCCTTTATACATGGGGTTCATACCCTGCTGCAAGAAGGATATACCTATGATATTCTCGTCTATGAAAAGCATTTTCCTATAGTAGTAAGCTTTCTGGAACAGTTCTCTACAGGTACCTTTATATTGGATCATCTTGGGAAACCGGATCTATCTGGAGAAATGAGTCAGAACTGGCAAGAGGGAATCCGACAAATGGCAAGATATCCTACCCTTTACTGCAAGTTATCCGGTTTGGTTACGGAAGCTGATTGGGCTTCCTGGAAGTATGATCAGCTAGCACCTTACCTGGAAGTAGCGGTGGAGGCATTCGGAACGGATCGGGTCATGTTTGGATCAGATTGGCCTGTTTGTCTATTGGCTGCTGATTCTTATCAGCAGGTATACGAAATCATTCATAAATTCTTTGGGGGATTTTCCTCCGAGGAGAAAGAGAATATCTTTGGGATAAACGCTGTTAAGGCTTATAACTTAAGGGAATAGCATGGAACTAGAAATAAAGGATAAGGTATTTATCGTTAGTGGGGGTGCGTCAGGTATAGGGGAAGCCATAGTCAGAGGCATAGCTGCTGAGGGAGGTATACCCATTATAGTAGAGAAAAATGGAGAGCGTGCAG
>JBCCLI010000209.1:0-11165 GCA_039026975.1 Bacteroidota bacterium
ACTCCTTGCTAGCACTACATCCCGGAGAGAATGAAAATTATTTTCAAGAGAATTACTTTTCTTAGCTTTCCTGCTACCTTTTCTAATGACCATTAGACATCAAGATTCCTACATGGACCGGCTGCTTCAGCTGCCGATAGCTCACGCTTAGCACCATGCTAACATAACAGTTGAATGAGTACCTACTTACTACCCTCCCTGTAGGGTAATGATTGAATATTTCAGGTGAGTTTACCAGGGCTGCTACCCCACATCCTACCACCTTCTTTCAATGATAGCTATAGATTCTCACATTATAGATAGATAAGGGAATCTGCATGGAAGCTGTACATCAGTAGCTGAAGGATCCCTTCCCCCTTTACGTGAAGTGGCAGTAAGCTGGTGGAGATGTGTTTCTCCTATGCGGTTCTCCTTAAGAGTTCCAATAATGCACGGACATTATGGTAAGGAGCCTTCCATGGCCCTGCCTTGTAGATAGATAGATCCGGCTTCAGGTTCTCATCTACCAGCCAATGCCACTCTCCTCCTACGGGATCTATTTGGTACTTCTGAATGAAGCGCCAAAGCCCCTTAACTCTTTGCAGATAAGCCTCTTCTCCTGTCAGCTGATAGCCGAGATAGCAACCCACCATAGCCTCCACTTGCGGCCACCAATGCCGTTGTTTGTCTATGCTACCATTAGCATGTTGTTCATTCCACAGGCTCCCATCTTCTGCAAATCCTTTTTGGTGAGTAGCTGCTATCATGTTTAGGACATCAGGCTTAAGATTCCTGCTGAGCTCTCCTTCTTGAAGGTACTCAGCCGCCTCCCACAGTAACCAGGCGGCTTCTATGTCATGCCCAAAAGAGATGACCTGAGATTTCAGGTTCCAATATTCATCAAAGAACAGATATAGGTTCCCATCTTCATTGATAAACCTGCTTTGAAACAGGTGGATAAGATTGCTGAGGGCTTGGCGGACATCCGCTTTCTCCTCATAGTAGGAATTAGATATAGATAGGGCTTTGAATAGGGCAGCATAGGCTTCTAGCAGGTGGAGGTGGGTATTCATGGTCTTGGCCTCATTCTGGTCTTTCTCACTGAGACGCACATCTGCCAGGAGATTCCATTCTCTGGAAAAAGCTTCTAAATACCCCCCATGTTCTGGGTCCAGGCTATGCCTTTCCAGCAAATCAAATATCCCTAAAGCCATTTCCAGGCTGGATTCTTCCTTAGTCAGTATATAGTAGCTAGATAAGGCATATAGGCTAAAAGCCTGGGCGTATACCTGTTTTTTATCTGACAGCACTTCTCCTCTGTAGGTAAGCATCCAATAGACTCCACCGTATTCTTGGTCTACAAAGTGTGTAAGCAGATAATGATAGGCCCTTTGGGCAGCTTCCAGATACACTTCCTCCTTGAAGTGAAGGCCTGCTTCTGCCAAGGTCCATAAGATTCTGCTATGCATAATGATTCCCTTATCAGCCTGTGCCCTTAGCTTCCCTTTGCCATCCCTGTATCCGTAAAAGCCTCCATGCTCTGTATCCTCCATATGCCGCATCCACCAGGAGAGAATAGCTTGGCTTTCAAAATGCCAGTCGGCTCTTAAGTCATTCATGTATCAGGATGCTTGTAATTCCTTGAGAATAGCCTGATTCTTCCTAATCAGTTCCAGGCGAGTTTTCACGCTCTCAGCTGACCGAAGCCCATCTGCAGGGGTGTGTAACGTATAATCTACCAGCTTAGCCAGAGTGGAACTTACAGCATACATACGAGTGTCAGATCCTCCATAATAGATAAATACGTCTCCCTTCTCATTTATAATCCAGCCATTGCTGAAGACTACATTAGACACATCCCCTACCCTTTCTCCTCCTTCAGGTGCCAGGAAATGTCCGGCAGGTTCATGGGTGATGATCCATGGCTTCTGCAAATCAGTCATAAACATATACAGCACATACCGCAGGCCTGCGGCAGTATTCCTTACTCCATGCGCAAGATGCAGCCATCCATGGGCTGTTTTAATGGGTGCCGGCCCCTGACCGTTTTTCACTTCCTTAACGGTATGGTAGACTCGCTTATCTATGATGATTTCTTCTTGAATGACGGCAGGTTCCATAGAATCAGATACCCCCCAGCCTATTCCGCCTCCACTTCCTACGCCTATAAATCCATCCATAGGGCGGGTGTAGAAAGCGTACTTCCCATCTATAAATTCAGGGTGGAGGACTACATTCCTTTGCTGACTGGAGGGGGTTTTCAGGTCTGGAAGTCGCTCCCAGCTGCTTAGGTTTTTAGTACGTACTATGCCACACTGTGCATTAGCCGAGGAGGTATCTGCAGGGCCGTTTGAAGTATCTTTTCTCTCGGTACAGAACAAGCCATAGATCCACCCATCTTCATGCTGAACCAGTCGCATGTCATACACATTGGTATCAGGCTCATCAGTCTCAGGTAAGAGGAGTGGCTCATCCCAAAACTCAAATCTGTCAACCCCATTAGGGCTTTCAGCTATGGAAAAAAATGATTTTCTATCATTTCCTTCTGTTCTCACTACCAGCAGGTAACGACCTTCCAAGAAAATAGCCCCGGCATTAAAGGCAGCATTCACCCCTTGCCTTTCCATGAGGTAGGGATTGGTTTTTTCATCCAGGTCGTACCTCCAGAAGATAGGGGCGTGCGCACCCGTCAATATGGGATGCTCATATCTGGTGTAGATCCCATTATCTGGCAATACAGGTGGATTGGGTCTTTGGATTAAGGCTTTGTGCTGAGCAAGCAGTTGGTGGAGTCTTTCAGAAAATTGAGACATAAGGGTTATTTCTGTGAGGTGGGAGAGTAGCCAGAAGGCCAGTCTTCCATTTTATCATACCAGTTATATTTCAGGAAGAGAGTACATATGGCAGCTACGCCTAGGGCAGCGCCAAAGAGCGCAAATTTTTTAATGACCAGGAAGATAGGTGCAGCGGTAAGGGCCGTCTGCCAAATCATGCCCACAGCTACATTGATCATATCCCGCCCAAAGTCTTTATTGGCATCTATTTCTGGATGATCCTGAGCCAAATCTTCATGGATAGGCTTCCAAAATCCCCATGGCCTAACCTGCAGATAAAATTTCTTTAACACTTCTCTGTCATCAGGCTTAGTTAGGTAGCTTCCCATCAGGCAGCCAAAGAAGGAAATCAGAAGGTTAATGGGGAAAGCCTCCAGGGCAGAAAGCGCTGGTAAAGCATAGGGAAGTACCATGGCAGCCACTATCCCGCCTACCATCCCCCAAAAGAATCCATATCCATTAAAGCGCCACCAGTACCACTTAATCAGGTTGGCTGCCGTGTAGCCACCAAACAGTCCTGCCACCAGCCAGTCTATAATGCTGTTCAGGGAAGTTGGGAACAAGCCAAAGCCTACCCCTACCAGCACCACCGCTATAGAAGCCAGGTAGCTCATATTCACATAGGTCTTATCATCCGCATCAGGCTTTATGTACCGCTTATAAATGTCATTTACCAGATAGGCAGGAGCTGAGTTCACAGAGGCAGCATAGGTAGACATAAAAGCTGCTAGCAAGCCTGCAATTAAAATTCCCATCAGGCCGGTGGGCACAAACTCACGGATAGCAAAAGGGAGAATCTGCTCAAAGTCTGCATTATCTCCCATGGCTACCAGCTCATCCATAAAAAAGGCAATAGCCAACACCGTAAGACCTCCAATCAATAAATAGCGAGGAAAGAGGAGTACCAGGTTAACTACGCCACTCATTTTAGCAGCTTCTTTAGGCGAGCGGGTAGACAGTACCCGCTGCATATCATAGCTGGGCGTAGGTCCGGCCATAGACTGTAAAATTCCTTTCAGGAGAACCATCATAAAGAAATAGCCAAATAGCTCATATCCATCTTCCGCTATGCGCGTATTGGCGGCATCTAGCACCCCTGACCAGTCCATATTTAGCTCCCAGTCAAAAAAGAGATTATACCAGCCTTCTGGCACTACAGCGGAAATCATCTCAGGAGATACCTTACTCATAGCTATAATCCCTACCCCTACAGAAGCTACAGTCATGATGACATATTGTAAAACCTCCGTAAATACCACCGAATACATCCCCCCTTTCACCACATAAGCGGTGGTGAGGGCTGTAATAATTAATCCATAATAGATTTCATTCGTAGCTGGATCAGCGGAAAGCTGGAAGGGTAGGAATACTGCTGCAAATTTCCCAATCCCTACGAAGCCGTAAGCCACATAGGTAATGACCGTAATAAGAGCGAAAACCACTACTATAAGGTGGGAGAGTTTTGCCCCTTCTCCATCCCCAAACCTGAACCTAATCCATTCTGCCCCTGTCATCACATTAGACCTACGAAGCCATATGGACAGGAAAATCATGAGAAAAATCTGGTTAAATACGGGCCATAACCAGGGAATCCACACACTCTTCATTCCATATACAAACAGCAGATAGACCATCCACATAGTCCCACTAATGTCAAACATACCGGAAGCATTAGACAGTCCCAGCATATACCAGGGGATACTATTCCCAGCCAGAAAATAGTTTTGAATATTAGCGGAGGCTTTACGGGATAGCCAAAATCCAATGATGATGGTTCCCACCAGATAAGCCAGGATAATCAGTAAATCGAGTAGCTGTAGTTCCATGATGCCTGTGAAGAATATACCTGCTTACAGAAGCAGCGGGCTATACAATGTACTGATGAATTGGATAAATCCAAGTGCTTAGGGCGTGGTTTCCAGCTATTTCAGTGCCATTTTATCAATTTCCTATAAATTCCAATTATCGGGAACGTTTCCGTTTTTGAATCCTATTTCCCTATACCATCTGAATAGATCCTGTTCTCAGTATTTCTCCTACAAGACCACTGATGCACGAGTAATGACAAGATACTACTAGTAGGAGAGGTTATATCTTCCTCTAAAAAAGCTTGAATGCCGTTCATTCCACCAATATTTTCACCTTCTCAATTAATTCACCCACCTCCCCTAATCCCTATGTATTCTGCTCATACTGATGGGAGCCCAAAAGGCTTACGCAAAACATCGAGGATTACCCCTGTTCCCAATGATCTTTTGTGTTATACCAATCAGTTTTTATCATGAAACAAATTTATGGTTCTCATTTCATCACATTAGCATTCCGAAATCAAAAGCCTAGCGCATTTGCTCGGAAAGCATATGTCTTTGTTTTCCTGTTATTCTCAGTGAGTTTTTTATCAGCTCAACTGAAAATAGTGGGGCTCTCAAACAAGGATGCTGGTACTATATTTTCACTGGACTCTACTAATGCGTCTGTCCAGACCTTAATTAATCTGAATGAGTTTAATCTTCCCTCCAGACCTGTAGGAGCTCTCGTAGGGTTTGAAGGAAAGTTCTGGGGAGTCTCCAGAAACGGAGGAGAGTTCGGGAAAGGAACTATCTTCAATATGAACCCAGATGGTACAGGGGTAGCGGTAGTGTACAGCTTTGCTAACCAGGATGGCTTTAATCCAGAGGCCGGCTTAACCCTTAATGAGGGGATTCTGTGGGGAACCACTACCCTGGGAGGAACGAGTAATCTAGGGGTAGTATTTACCTGGGATCTTGCCAATGAAGCCTACACTAAGCTTGTGGACTTTGATAGTACAAATGGAGCTACCCCCATGTCTCCTTTAGCAGTAATAGACGGTAAGGTATGGGGCAGCACTATGGCCGGAGGGACTAATAATTTAGGAACTATTTTCACTATCAATCCTGATGGGACTGGTTTTTCGACTATTCATGAATTCCAATTCTTTAATGGCCAAAATCCAAGTAACCTCAAACTTATAGAAATAGGTGGAAAAGTATGGGGAGCCACAGATCAAGGGGGGGACCTGAGCCCTGGTGTCATCTTTAGTATTGACGTAACCACATTAGCATTTACAGAGGAATATGAGTTTGATGCAAGTGGTGGCGATGAGTGGTGGGAACCTTATGGAAGCTTTACCCTAAGCAATGGTAAAATCTGGGGAACCGCCAGAGGAGGTGGTAATGGGGGTGCTGGTGTTATTTTCAACATTAATACAGATGGAACCGGCCTTACCAAAGTGCACGACTTTGTTATCAGTGAAGGAGAAGAAGCCAACGGAGGACTAGTAGAAGCTGATGGAAAACTTTGGGGGAAGACCCTAGAAGGGGGCCAAAATGGTGATGGGGTAGTATTTTCCATTGATACTGACGGAACCAACTTTACCAAAGTCCTGGATCTGGATGGAGATTCTTTTGGGAGATTCTCTACTAATCCACTAGCAGTCTTGGAAAACAAAGTCTATGGCATGACTGAAGTAGCTGGTCTGTATGACCAGGGAACGGTTTTTAGCGTAGATCCTACTAATAACCAATCAGAACTGGTCAGGGCGCTCAACCAAAATGATCTAGCTTATGGACTGGAGAGCAGGCTTACGGATGCCTATGGGAAGCTATGGGGGGTAAGTGAGACAGGAGGTCCAGCAAATGCAGGAAATATATTCTCCATGGATAGAGATGGAACTAACTTTACAGTAGTCCATAATTTTGACCGTGAGGTCTCAGGCGCTGAACTGCTGGGCTCTCTACTGCCAGCTTTTGATAGGCTGTGGGGCATACTTCCCATGGCAGGTACAAATCAATCTGGTCTTATTTATTCATTAAATGAAACAGGTGGAGACTTCACCATTCATCATGAATTTGGGCAGGGCAGTGATGGCGCATTTCCTAGTGCGGAACTAACCCTAGCCAACGGTAAAATCTATGGGGCTACCTTCTCAGGTGGCAGTGACCTAAGAGGTACTATTTTCAGTCTAAATGCAGATGGTTCTAATTACCAAAGCATCGCTTCTTTTAATGCTCAAACAGGTTCTATCCCAGAAGGGAGGCTCTTAGATGTTAATGGAAAACTTTGGGGAGTTACCATTGGAGAAGATGGAACCCTTTTTACTGTAGACTATGATGGAAGTAATCTTACTACTGCAGTTAGCTTCCCTGATCTACAAGGTGGAAAGTTACCTTCTTCTAACCTAACAGTGGTCGGAGATAAGATATTTGGGTATACCCAAGGAGATAATTTAGGAGATAATGTTGAACAGACGCTTTTTGCCATTGGTAATGATGGAACTAACTTTCAGGTAGTCCAGTCCTTCAATGATAATAGTACTACGACCGGATTTGGAACAAGAGGTAAATTGATTGAAGCAGGAGGCCTTCTGTGGGGAGTAAATACGAATGGGGGAGTCAACGTTAATGGGACTGTTTTTACTATTGATCCTACTAGCCTAGCTGTTAATGTAGTGCATTCCTTTAATGGAGCTGTAGATGCTTCACTTCCTTCTGGCGGATTAACTCCTTATGGAGGAAAACTATGGGGATTTACAGAAAGTGGTGGACTAAATAGTAGAGGGATCATTTACAGCATAGCCACTGATGGAACTGATTTTCAAGTAGAAAGCCCTGTCAACCTAGGGGATTTTGGGGGAGAACTAGCTAATATTCCATTATACGTGGTGAAAAACCTGGCTGAGCTTCAGGTAGATACTACCACATATACCTACGGGGATGATGGATTTACTTTCAGTGTACTCTCTGATGAGGCGCAAGCCTATGAGTTTCTGAGTTCTGACGGTCAGGTGATCAATATGATTGGAGACTCTGCTGTCATTACGGGGGCAGGAACCAGCTTGGTAGCCACCTTCCATACTGAGACGGAAACTTTCAAAGCTGATAGCCTGGAAACACAAATCACCGTGCTCCAGGCTCCGCTAAGTATTACTGCTGGAAACCTAACCCGCATGTATGCTGAGCCTAATCCAGATTTCGCCTTTAGTTATAATGGGTTTGTGTATGAAGAAGATTCCACTGCTTTACTATCCCTTCCAGAAGGGACTACTACAGCTACCATAGACTCTGATGTAGGCACTTATGATATTACAGCAGCAGGGGCTGAATCTGATAATTATACTATTAGCTATGTAGGCGGTACCCTCACCATTACACAGGCTACGCAAGAGATCACCTTCCCAGAGCTAGAAACTAAAACGGTAGGAGATGCAGACTTCAACCTGACGGCTACAACTTCCTCTACCCTACCTGTTTCTTACACAGCCTCTAATGATTCTGTGGTTATTATCAATGATGACCTGGTAACCATTATTGGGGAAGGTACAGTAGAAATCACGGCTCGTCAGATAGGCAATAATAATTACCTGGCAGCTGAATCTGTAAGCAGAACCCTAATAGTTCAAGCATCTGTGAGTACTAACATTGCAGATACCCTGGATATTTCTCAAGCTATTTATCCTAATCCAGCTACCAGACAGTTCCAGTTACAAACAGACTTTAACTATCTGGAAGTCACGCTCTATGATATAGAAGGCAGAGTAGTGAAGAAGTTTAGTAAGCAGAATTCTTACTTCGTGGGAGATCTGCCTACAGGGACTTACTTGGTGGAGCTAAGAAATACAGAAGAAGCTAAGAAGGGAAGATTGATTGTGAGATAAAAATGAACTTATAAGGATACTCTCTTCAAAAGGAGTATCCTTCTTTAGCTTTATTTGACTCTTGCCCCCTAACAATAATTCCATAATCACTATCTACTAGTAATCTCATTTTCATCCCTTGCTTTCCATTTCCAGTCATCCTGTTTGAGCATATAAACACGTTCTCAAAACAGATAATTATGATGAAAATCAAAACCTATTGTATGGACTTACTAAAAGTCAAGCAAGTCCGTATTCTGAGTTTAGCTTTGATAGCAGGACTCTTCTTTCTTCCTACTAGCACTTACGCTCAACCTAAACTATTAGGCATTGCCTCAGGTAATGGAAGTATTTTTGCCATAGACCCAGCTACTGAAGAAATAGAAGAATGGGTGAGTCTGGGAGCTCTTCAAAATCCAGGAGGATTTAGGCTTGATGGCTCATTAACATTGGCAGAAAGCGAGCTCTTTGGATATACCGAAAGTGGAGGTCAATTCGGAAGGGGAGTACTGTACAGTGTGAACCTAGACGGAACTAATTTCCAGGTCAGAGCCCAATTTCCCTCTACGGCAAGTGGGGATAAGTCTGACCTAGTTTATCAAGATGGGAAGTTGTGGGGCATAACCAATCCCTTAAATCAAGGGTTTTTATACTACTTTGACCCACTTACGGATAGCATAGTTATCACTACTAACTTTGTAGACAGCACAGGCAGGGACCCCATTAGCAACCTGACTGTCCACGACGGCAAATTCTGGGGAATTGCAAGATTCGGAGGAGACTTTAACAAAGGAACCATTTTCTCGGTAAATACGGATGGAACTAACCTTCAGGCAGTCCATCATTTTTCAGAAGTATCAGCCAGTGGTATGGAGAATATTACCATGGCCTTTTATGATGGTAAACTATGGGGCACCAATAGATTTGGAGGAACTAATTCTAGGGGCTACATCTTTAGCTTTGATGTAAATAATAATGAATTTCAGGTAGAATATACGGTCTTAAATACTGATGAAGCTACTTACCCTGACTATGGCTTAGTAGTGTACCAAGATAAGCTTTGGGGAATACTAGGCTCAGGGGGTGATTTTAATAGTGGAGCCCTCTATTATATAGATCCAAGTATTCCAGATTTCTCTCCTACCTTGACAATCTCCTTTGGTGCAGTAGCTGGTAGCAGATTGAATGACCTTCCCATAGTGGTGGAAGCCCCAGGTGTTGGAGAGGTTTTATCTGGGATTACTGAAAATGGGGGAGAAAATGGCCGAGGAACCATCTTTTTCGCTGATCCGCTAGAAAATTTGTTTGTATACGTCAGCCTTGATAATGAGGACTTGGAAGATGCTGCCGGAGGATTAACTCATGCTAATGGTAAGCTGTACAGTATGCAAACAGCTGGTGGGGCTACGGATAGAGGAGGACTGTTATCCTTTAATCAGCTTTCTAGTGAGATTGAAACTTTATACGAGGCCCCTATAGAAAGCCCTTCAGGTGTGTTTATTAATTCTGACCTCTTTGCCACTTCCAATGGATTTTACATAGGAGAGTGTAATGCAGGTGGAAGGGATAATAACGGTACCATTTTTAGCATTGATAGGGAAGGGGAAAACTTTACAGTTCTTTATGACTTTCCTGATGATTCTGTAGGGGTACAACCCCGTAGAGTCATTGAAAAAAATGGAAGGATATTTGGGATCACTGGTACTGGCGGTAATAATGATGAAGGGGTGATATTCACTGTGGATGCCGCTGGACAGTTTGGTATAGTCCATCACTTTGAGGGCGACCTAAACGGTAGATTCCCTGTGGAGATAGTTGCATTCAATGGTAGAATCTGGGGATATACTTCATCTGGCGGACCAAATTTTGAAGGGGTACTATTTTCTTTTGCAGAAGATGGAACAGATTTTCAGGTAGAGAATGCTTTTGGGGGTACTAATAATGATGGAGCTAGGCCTCAGGGAGATCTTACTATAGTAGGAGAAAACCTTATGGGAACCACCAGAAACGGCGGGAATGATGATCAAGGAACCCTCTATATGGTGAATGCTCAGAACACCTATCAAAAGGTTTACGAATATATTGGAGAACTTGATCTGGATGAAAGAGTGAAGTACACTGGAGATAAAGCATGGGGACTTACAGATATAGATGCAACTGATGGTTTTGAAGAAGAGTATGTGCTTTACTCTATAGACTTAACTACCTACGAGTTTACATCGGAAGTGAACTGGCAATTTCCTGAAGTAGATGGGGAGGATCCAGATATAAATCCCGAACCTCTTTTCATCTATAATGAAACTATTTGGGGTGTATTTTTAGATGATGAAATTTTAGCGCATAACTTCTTATGGAAGTATGATCCTCTTACTACTACGGTAGACACCATACATGTATTTGATGATGAAATTCAGGGCTTACAACCTCAATCTGAGTTGATTGAATTTCAAGGGAAGCTATGGGGTCTAACAGAAGATGGAGGGCTGTATGGTGATGGAGTGATTTATCGCATAAATGAAGACGGAACCGATTTTAAAAAGGTAGCAGATTTCGGGCCTGATCTAGTAGGTACTAATCCTGAAGAAATTCCGCTACTCTTAGCTAAAGGGATAGCTTCTCTGACGGCTCCCACTGATTCCCTCACCTATGGAGATGATTTTCCCATACTAACGGTCACCTCAGATAGCGAACAAGAGTTC
>JBCCLI010000210.1:0-11151 GCA_039026975.1 Bacteroidota bacterium
CCAGATCTAGAGAAGTTTCCTTCCCATCTGGATGGCCCTACCTCCATTCTTACGTTCAACAAAGAAATTATTAAAGCTACTTCAGAACAGGCGGTAGCCTATAAGCTGAACCTCGCCTTTTATGAATGCTTTGGAAAGCTGGGCTGGGAGATCCTGGAAGAGACCTTGGCACTTATCCCAGATCACTGCCTCAGCATCGCAGATGCTAAGCGGGGGGATATAGGGAATACCTCCCGGAAGTATGCAGAGGCCTTCTTCAGTAACTACGATGTTGATTCCTTGACCATTGCACCTTATATGGGAGAGGATTCTGTTGCGCCCTTTCTCACCTACCCGGACCGACTGGTCTTTTTACTAGGTCTTACTTCAAACGCTGGAGCTAGGAATTTCCAGTATTTAGAATCTGAGGGCCAACCCCTTTACCAGCAAGTCATTAGCCAAGCTTATGAATGGGGGAAATCTTCCGCCAGCGAGCTAGGTTTTGTAGTAGGAGCTACACATCCTGAACAAATAGGCCGCATCCGGAAGCTAGTTCCTGACAGCTGGTTACTGGTTCCTGGAGTAGGGGCACAGGGAGGAGACTTGCATGCGGTCTGTCAAGCGGCCCTGAATGATCAGGTCGGGATATTAATTAATTCCAGTAGGGGCATCATTTACGCCGGTAAGGGAATGGATTATGCCACTGATGCTCAAAAAGCAGCCTTAGCCTTAACGGACCAAATGAAGTCCTATATTTAAGCGTAATTGTAGCTGTTATAAAAAATTAAAGAGTCATTCAAGATCGGCACACTTATTGCATTTTGAGTACAAACGCAGTTCTATTAGACGTATAATCCGCTAATAGATTAATTTCAGACTTATTAAAATATTCCCTGACGCAAGTGCAACCAGTTGATATGAATCTGCTGAGATGGAATGATTATATGCTGATTATTACTGAGTAAACTAAGCGCAATTTAGAACAGATGATTTGGAAAACGTATTTCCCTTCTTTGCTCAAGGAATCCACTCTTGCCTCCCACACAGAAAAAAGTGATAGAATTATGATGAAGTCAGATGATATTATTACCTGGCCTATGCGCACAGAATGGGTTTAGGCTCAGTGCGTTCTGCTAGGGTATACACTTACCTTTCCTTTCTTGCTAAGTAAACGTGAACAGTTTGATATGTGGTTAGCTTAAGTCCCAATTTATCAGACGAGAGAAATTGACCTTTGTACGACCATAGTTATGGCAATCCTATAAAGTTTACGCTTTGCCATAAAAATGAATATTTAGGCCACAAAATTAGGTGTTTGAGTAGTAGTTTTGAGTTAGAGGATAGGTGTATAGGATCATTCTCCTGTATGCCTATCTGGCTTTCTGCCCCACCTCTTCTACCAGGAGTTGGTAATAAGATTTCTCTTCCAGTTTTGATTGAAGATAAATTTCGTAAATAATTACCTGGTTATCTCCTATCTCAGAATTATTAAATTCTGAAGTAAAGTTTTTATAAGCAGCTTTCAAAAACACCTTCTTATTTTCTATGGCTGCAGTATTCATCCTCATGACTATGTCCAGAAACTTCACTGCCTTGCTGTAAAAGTCATCTTTCAGAAAGTGCCGGAATACTTTCCGGATGTACTTATACCTTACTTCTGCAAATTTATAGTCCTTAGACTCATACGCGTTTACCACTTCAAAAATGAGAATGTAGAACCTCAGTTCTTCATCTAAGAAGGAGAAACCTTTATGGGTAGTGATCTTTTTCAAAACCTCCTTAGCCTTGGAAAAGAGTTCCTGGCTGAAATACTGATCTCCCAAGCTAATAAGTAAGTAGAGCTCACTAATTTCATTTTGAAGAATTTCTTTGTGGCTAAACGCTTCCTTGAGAATATCTCCTGCCGTATCCAGCTTACCCAATAGCTTCAAGGTGTAGACATTTGACGTGTAGTAATAGAAGGCGAACTCATTGAAGTTCTGCTTCTTATACATTTTTACCTCTTCTTTCAGCAGGTTAATGTCATTAATAGCTTCTTGTAGCTCTAATAATTTCTGTAGGGCATTAATTCTCCAGATTCGCATTAGGAGTCTGGTAGAGTGGTTGTCCTTTGAGAATAGCTTATTTCGCTCAAAATCCTCAAAGGTTTCTTTCACGTACTGCTCTAGCTCCCTGTAGGCAGATTTCTGAATGAGGATAGAAACTACGGCCTTCATGACCATGATCTTTCCGGAAGCAGACTGAAAAATCCCTTTATGCTCTTCTAGCCTACTTTTAATATTCTCCAGGGACTCAATGACCGTCTGGCTCTTTTTACTTCTAGAGTAGTTACGCCTCATGAGTTGCTGGGTGACCATCCCTAGCACCTCACTGTTAGCGCGGAGAATATCTATTTTTTGGAGATTTTCTCTTCTTCTACCCAGGATTCTCTCTATGTCTATCTCAAAGTTAGTAGTAGTGGCCAGCTTGACCATTTCATCATAAATGACCTCCAGCACATTAAACTGGTCATGGGCCAGGGCTACTTTCTCAGCCTTTTTAAGGTTGTGGAAGGCCTCTCTGTACAATCCTCTTTCACGGAAAAGAATAGAAAGCTGAATGTTACTGTAGGACTCTATAGAGTTTTTATAGTTGAAATGGTAGAAAAGGAGGCTTTTTTCCAGGTTACTCAGAAGTTTATTCCGCAGCCGGTAATAGCTGTTTTTAGCTTTGGCTTGTGTGCTGCCATAGAATTGGGTGATAACATCTTCTTCTATCTCTTTAAACCCACCAGCTCGGATAGCATCAAATAGGACAAGGAGTTTTTTTTCCTCATCCGCTTTAAAACGATTGGAAAGAATCTTAAATCTTCTTACTTCGTCGCTAGTAAGGTTTTCAATGATGCGCTCGAGTATGTCCAAATCTAGAAGCTGTCTTTAATGTTTGAATCTGGCTACCATAAAGGGGAGTTTAAAACGCATACCGCGGGTTAATCATGTCCCTTTCCTCCTCCGAAACACACGAAAATACATACAAAGCGTAGTAAAGTAAAGGGCCATGAGGTAATTGAAGGGAAATATAAAGTCCAGAACCACAAAAGGTTGCAGATTTCAACTGTTCCTTCCCTTGATTTTGCCTTATTCCGCTTTATCTGTTTTTCCAATAAACCGTAACTAAGTTACATTTTTTTTGGCGATAGACCGCCCAGATAGCTATTTCGATGTTTCGACCTAATCTATTGTAAGATTATAGACTGGAATTAGCTGCTTTTTCCATCATCTCCTCTGCAAGGTCTTTTCCCAAATATGTGTCTATTAAGGCATGTAAGATATAGAGAGCAGGTGTCAGAATTACTGCTACAATGAACTTATAGAGGTAGTTAACAGTGCCTACTGCCAGAAAGAGTGAGAGGTCCCACTTAGGAGGTCCCAGAACGAAAGCAATGTACAATACTACAAAGCTATCAATGAGCTGTGATACCAAGGTAGAACCAGTAGCGCGCAGCCAAATCTTGGAAGATCCAGTGAATTTTCTCAGGTACTGAAAAACGGTGACATCTACTAACTGACCTATCAGGAAGGCCACCATAGAGCCTGCTATGATCCATAGGCCTTGACCCAGCACATTAGAGAATGCTATCTGCATATCATCTACTCCCTTTTCTGTGTAGGAAGTAATCCACCAGGAGGCAGGCTCCAGTCCTATGGCACCATATACCATCATAAAGGCATAGGCTATGAGCACTACTGCCAGATAAGAGAGTAGCCTAACCCCCTTTTTACCGTAATATTCATTGATGACATCTGTGAGGATAAATACCACTGGCCATAGTAATACCCCGGCAGTGAAGTTCAGAGAGCCTGCCTGGCCAAAGAGGTTCCAGTCAAGAGGCTGTATGCCTAGGGTGTCTTCCAGGGCAAAAATCTTCACACCAATAAACTCTGCTATAAGGGCATTGGCTATGAAGAACCCTCCTAGAATGATGAAGAGGATATTTTCTTTTTTAAACATACGAGAGCTTGAGGATTAATCCTCTAAGGTAGAGATATCCTGGGAATTGTAAAGGGTTTCCCTAGGAGAAATCTCTGACATGGAATACATGCCCTTCTCTAGCTAAGGCAGTGGTGGGAAAGACCGCCCTGGCTTCTTCCAGCAGAGGCTGTAAATCCTTATATCTGGCAGAGTAGTGCCCAAGTAATAGCCCTCCCACTTCTGCTTGTTTAGCTATTTTTCCTGCATCCTCTGCAGTACTATGGCAGGTAGCTATGGCTCTGTCCTTGAGACTAGTCAGAAAAGTAGCTTCATGGTAGAGTAAGCGCGTATGCCTGATATGGGCTATCAGCTCTTCATGATAGCAGGTATCAGAACAGTAAGCAAAAGATAAAGGAGGGTCTGGTTCCAGTAGCACTTCCTCCGGGGTTATGGTTCTCCCGTCCGGTAAGGAAATGGGATTTCCCTGTTTTAACAGGGGAAAATACTCATTCGGAATTTCCAGGGCCTTCGCCTTGTAAAAATCGAATTTGGGACGCTTGTTAATTTCTTCAAACCGGAATCCTCTACAAAAGATTTTATGCTCCAGTGGAAGAAGGCGAACCTGATACCTTTTGCGCTCATAAATGATCTCTCCCGGTTCAAACTCTTCTGTAGGGATAAATTCTAATGGATAATTTAGGTAACTCTGGGTCTGAGCAAAAATAAGATCCAAGACCTCCTGAAGACCGGACGGTCCAAAGAGTTTCAGTGGAGCTGTCCGCTCATACATGCTGAGTGTATTTAGCAGCCCAGGTAACCCTAGAATATGATCACCGTGAAGATGGGAAATGAAAATGGCGTCTAAACGAGCAAGCTTAATTCTGTATTTTAAGAGCTGCATCTGGGTACCTTCTCCACAATCTACCAAGTGGTGGCGGTCATTAATAGTGACTACCTGGGCAGATGGTAAGCGAGAGTGGGTAGGGATGGCAGAGCTAGTCCCTAAAATCTGTACTTGAAACACTAACTATACAATCTTAATGGGTGCGGTTATAAACTACTGGCCTCTGTTTGGTCTTGTTCCTCCGTATCTATTTCTCTTTCCAGTTCTAGCATGAAAATGGCTTCTCTAGCTTCATCTTCTGTAGGTAGAACGTACAAAGTATTCTCCAATTGGGAGATCTTAATAAGTTTTTCTATGTGTGAACTTATAGCACAAAGGATCAGACTCCCATTTACATCTCTACAGAGTCTGTTAGCAGTAAGAATGGCACTTAGACCAGAACTGTCTGTGTAGGATACCTGCTCCAGGTTAAGAATGATGTTCCTAACCCCTTTTGTATTTAGGAGAATGAATTCACTCTTTAGCGCAGGTGCTTTTATGGCATCTAACTTATCTTCCAGCAGTTTGATAACCGTGAATTTTTCCTCAATTTGTTTTTCAAACCTCATAGCACATCCGGTTTCTTTAAAAGTCAACAAAGATACATAAACTTGTACCACAGGCACAAGTCAAGCTTGAGGGGATTGAAAGATTCTCAATCCTGAATCTTTTTTTCACGTATGAATATAGCATAAAGAATATAGAGCGGGAGGAAGACAGGTATGGAATATCTGACAATTAATACACAAAAGATCCCTTACGTGTTAAAGCGGGCTGAGAAAAAATACCGAGTTAGTATTCGGTTTGCGAAAGATTCTCAGTTGTTAGTGGTAGAAAGTCCTGATGGTACGCTTACGAGAGAGGTGCAGCATTTTATAGAGTCAAAATCTGCATGGATAAGTAGGCAGTACCAACGTAGAAAAGCCTATCATCAGCAGCGAAAGGCATTTTGGGATACGCTTAAAAATAAGAGAGAGCTGCCTTACCTCGGAGAAAGCCACAAGCTACGCTTCCAGAAAGCTAAGAAATCCCGGGTAGAATATACCCCAGGACAACTCACCATCTACACTAGGGAAAAAGATCTTCAGTATGGAGAAAAGGCCATACTGAAATCAGCTTTAATAGCCAGGGCCAAGGTTGAATTCCCACAACTAACCCACAGATGGGCTACTATTACCCAGTCGGAGGTGAAAGCAGTAAAGGTCAAGAACCAGACTACCCGCTGGGGAAGCTGTAGTACCTTGCATAATGTAAACCTGAATTGGCATCTCATCTTCCTGCCTCAGGTGTTAGTAGAATATGTCATAATACATGAGCTTATGCATTTGAGGGAGATGAACCATAGTGCGGCCTTTTGGAATCATGTGGCTACCTACTGCCCTGACTATAAAAGACTGGATAAGGAAGTGGATACCTATCTCTGGGTTATAGGTATTCTGGAAGGAAAGTAAGGTGTTACAATAGAAAATTAGTCCATGGCAAAACCTAAATTACAGAAATTTGTCCGTTTTGAGGACCTAATCCTATATGAGGATGAAGATATACTGGTGGTTAATAAGCCCCTCTACATGGCTAGTCTACACGATAAAAGTATCCGTAATCTTCAGGGGATGAGCCAGCGCTATCATCCTGACTTAAGCCTCTGCCATAGACTAGATAAAATGACTTCAGGTGTACAACTCCTCGCAAAGGGAAAGGAAAATTATAGGGAGATTTCCCTTCAATTTCAGAATCGAGAAGTCCATAAGCATTACCATACCCTGGTTAGGGGGATTAAACAGTATGAGTCCTATGTCATAGATAAGCCCTTGTATGTATCCACTAACAGAAGGGTGAAACTAGACCGGGAAGAAGGGAAGAAAGCCCTCACCATAGTGAGTACAGCAAGACTATTTAAAAACTTTAGCCTCTTAAAGTGTGAGCCAGTAACCGGGAGAATGCACCAGATCAGGGTACACCTGGCTTCTTTGGGTTCTCCCATCATAGGTGATGAGCTATATGGAGGGGATGATGCGTATCTGTCAGACATTAAGCGTAATTATAAACCCAGTGGAAGAAAGGAAGAAAGGCCTATCAATCACGGCTACCTATTACACGCAAAGACCATCCAATTCAGACATCCTAAAACAGCTAAAGAAATGACGATAGAAGCGCCCTATCCCCAGAACTTTGCCGCGGTACTGAAGATTCTTGAAAAGTATAATGAGTAATGAGCATGCTACTTAAACAGGACTCCCTACTACTGATTTTTGTGAAGCACCCTATAAAGGGGCAGGTAAAGACCAGACTAGCCAAAGGGATAGGGGAGGAAAAGGCCCTTAGCGTCTATCAAGCCTTATTAGCTTACACAGCTGAAATGGTCCAGGATGTTCAGGCTGATAAGGTAGTATTCTACGGGAATCAGCTTCCTGAAAGGGATTTATGGTCAGAAGCAGGCTATGCCCGCTATTTGCAGGAAGGTCCAGACTTAGGGGTAAGGATGGCACAAGCCTTTCAGTGGGGATTCCAGCAAGGATATACAAAAATCCAGATCATAGGGAGTGATAACCCTGATTTGACTACCCATATCATAGAAGAAGGGTACGCTGCTTTGGATACTTCTGCAGTATCTTTAGGGCCTGCTGAAGATGGGGGATATTATCTGCTAGGGATGAAAACATTTATTCCTTCTCTTTTTGTCCAGAAGCAGTGGAGCACAGAAACGGTCCTTGAAGCTACGGTAAATGACCTGGTAGAAGCCCAGCTGAGTTACCATCTATTACCTACCCTAAATGACGTGGACACACTTGAAGACTTAGCAGGGACTTTTTTGGTATCCTTGCTCTCTTAATGTTATGTCAGACTTGCTAGAAATACTTAGGGAAGGAACCCTTCTCCAGAAAGGAAATGCTTCCCAGGTTATTGACCATATTCTCCAGAAACCCCAGGAATTTGGCCAGCTTATCAGGGGAATGAATCATGAGGATTTCGGGATATGTATGCGGAGCCTGTACTGCGCAGAACAAATTTGTAGAAAGAGGCCTGAAAGTGTACAGCCTTACACATCTGAGATCGTCGCTTCTTTACCTAATTGGAAAGAGCGCAGGGAGATGGCACAGTTATTACCTTTACTGATCAGCCATTTAGAACTGCAAGGGGAGGAGCTGGGCCTGGCCTTAGCCTTTATTCGTGAGCGGTTAGAGAATAGTAAGAAGACCTTTGAGAAGGTAAACTGTCTACAGGCTATGGCAGATCATGCCACTAGAAATCATTGGTTGGTAGAAGAGGTCTTAGCTACCTTCGATGAGTATGAGCACAAAGGAGGCACAGCTATAAATGCCAGAATTCGGAAACTCAGAAAAAAATTGGCTAAACTTGATTGAAAGGGTATAATGTGTGCTATGGCTCCTTCTGATCATATCAATAGTAGAAATTGTTGGCTGAACTACCCAGGAAAGATACCTGAGGCCGAAATTTGGAAAAGAGAAGAACCTTATCAGGTAGTAACTACCCAAGAAAATCCTGCTACAGTCAATTCTCTCTACTTTGGCGATAATCTTCCCATTCTAAAATTAATTCTCCCCACATATAAGGGGAAGGTAGATTTAATTTATGTAGACCCTCCCTTCGGGACAGGTCAACATTTTTCTAATTATGGAGAAGAAACTGCCTATGAAGACAGTCTGCTAAACCACCATTTCCTGGAATTTTTACGCCAAAGGATACTCGTGCTAAAAGCCTTCTTGTCAGAGAGGGGAAGTTTTTACCTACACATAGACAAAAAGATAGGGCATTACGTGAAGCTGATTTGTGATGAGGTGTTTGGCTTTGAGAATTTCCTGAATGACATTACCCGAATAAAATGTAATCCCAAAAACTTTTCGCGTAAGGCATATGGAAGCCAGACTGATATGGTCCTATTTTATGCTAATAATAGGGACCAGCACATATGGAATGAGATAAAGCTACCCTTGTCAGAAGAGGAAGTAGGTAAATTATTCCCTAAGAAAGAGAGGAAGAAAGGTTCCTATACTACTCATCCTCTCCATGCACCTGGAGAAACTAAGGAGGGGGATACCGGAAAGTTATGGAAAGGGTTATCTCCCCCTCCTGGTAGGCATTGGCGGTACCAACGAGCTGTTCTGGATAAGCTGGATGAAGAAGGACTGATAGAGTGGTCTGATACGGGAAATCCACGAAAAAAAGTATTTGCTCAGGATCATCCCGGGAAGAAGATCCAGGATATATGGGAGTTTAAGGATAAAGGCCTCAGCTATGTTTCTTATCCCACAGAGAAGAATAGGGAGTTTTTACAGCAGCTTATTCTCCAATCTTCTCATGCTGAAAGTTTAGTAATGGATGCCTTTGCAGGCTCTGGAGGTACGCTCTGGGTAGCAGAACAGCTAGGAAGAAAATGGATAGGAATAGACCAGTCAGACAAGGCTCAGGAAGTTCTACTCACCCACTGTAGGGATCATCAGCTCATGCCCAATATGTATCACCTACAAAAGAAGTAAGCTATAATTCTGCTAGCTCTTTCTGCACTTTTTTAGGTAAGCTGTTGACTATTAGCTCATAAGAGTGATCTATAAGTTCTCTGATTTGTGGATCAGATAATTCCTGCTGAATCATGACCGTATTCCAGGTACGTTTATTCATGTGGTATCCAGGAAGTACTGTTTCAGGATATCTATCTCGCAGTTCCAAGGCATATTCTGGATCACATTTTAAGTTCACCCTATCCGCCAGTTCCAGTGGGCAGATCGCAAACATCTTACCCATAACTTTAAAGACTAGTGGATCTGGCCCAAAGGGGAATCCTTCCGTTACGCCCTTTTTTTGTATGCAGTGTAATCTTAGGCTTTCTACATCCATGCCTTAAGTTAACCACTTATTCTAAAACCACTTTGCTCACGCATCCAGGTATGTACGCTTCCTACCTTAGGTCTATCCAAGGTGTGTACAGGTAACTTATATTCTTCTCTGATTCCGTCTTCTACAAAGACTTCTCCATTTATTTGAATGAGAATTTCTTCCGTTTGAATTCTGATATTCTCTTTGATAAAGATATGATCCATCACATTTACCTGAAGGGAGAATTCTGATGAACTTAGGTCCCCCACTGGAATAGAAAGGGAGAATCTTCCCTGGGTATCTGTTTGTATCTTATCCAGTATTGTATTGCCAGATTTCGCCACAATGATGGTGCGGGGGAAGGGAGCACCACTACTTTGCTCTTCTACCTTACCCTTTATCGTAATATGGCCCCGCTGATCAATGGAACAGCATATGTTTTCAGCATGAGAAGGAGTGGAAAAAATAATGGATAGAATAGCAAGGAATGTGAAGGTGAGCAAGAATGAATTCCTGAGAGTAAGCGTAGTAGAAAAGTGTGTGAACTTCATAGCGTGGATTGTTCCCTACATTTTACATAAGAGTATAAGACCGAGAAAATAGTTGCAGATTCTCTGAAATCTTTCGAAAAAGAAGAAAATAAGGCTTGTGGGTTGATCCGTCTAGTAGATATTACTCACTATTTCGGAGAAAGGTTACAGCGGGGGGAGGGCTTAAGGACTTGTACTGTTCATCACCAGTTTAGTACTTCTTCCCTCGTAGGTTTGAAGAATGACAAATCCACTTCTGTCATAAATCTTGTAAATACGCCCTTTTCGGTTCTTTACAAAAACTAAACTATCCTGTAATTCTCTTGCATCCTGGCAGGTCTGTAGGAGGGCATGAAGGAGAACGTAAATATCTTCTATGTGAGAATTAGGAATGATAAATTCCGTGGAGCTACCCGTATTAAACTGGTGGGTAGTTAGCTTTAGGCTATCCGTAAAATACTGTTCTGTTTGCAAGTCAAAACTTTCTCCACTTTGGGGGTCCACCTGATTGGTATCTCTGGGACTTATGGGTTGAAAGTTAAGGCTTACATAGTCTCGCAAGAGGGAAGGGTAGTCGCTCTCACAGTTTTCAAACCTGCTAGTGTCAGGTGCCGGGAAGGTGGAGAGGTATCCGTCGAATACATAGCCCTCTAAGGTGTCATACTTCACATAGGCCCAGTTGCCTTTTACCCAGTCAGATTGGAAAGGTTGTTCACTTACTTTTTTTACTACCAACTTAGCTCCATAGGGAATGATGGCGAGTCTTTTAGCTCTTCTCTGGAGACTTGCCCTCAGTTGTAAGCCTGAAGGGGCAAATACGTGGCTTTGCTTATGTTTTACATTAGTAATCTCCAGCTGAGAACCACCTATGCCGCGGGTAAGTACCGTATACAGTTCTTCTCCCAGTAGCTCTAGCTCTCCCTCTTTTCTGATGGCATATGTACTGACAGTGGAATCACAATAAAACTTATCTCC
>JBCCLI010000211.1:0-11011 GCA_039026975.1 Bacteroidota bacterium
AGCCTTGCTACTTTTCAGCCAGAGCGACTGAGTATTTATCAGTTCATCAGAGATCATCAAGGGGAGTTTAGCGTAGCGAGGATGTGTCGTCTATTTGAGCTTAGCAGGAGTAGTTTTTATGATTCTGCCAAGCTTGTGCAGAAAACAGACCTGTTGCTCAAGGAAGAACTAAGGAAAGTATTCTGGTTTCACAAACGCCGATATGGTGCCAGACGATTAGCACCAGAACTCAGGGATATGGGCTTTCAGATAGGCAGAGCGAAGGCACGTAGGCTTATGCAAGAGCTTGGTCTTAAGGCTATTCAGCCTAGATCATTTGTTCCTAAGACTACTCAGTCTCCTTCTCATTTTACTAGGAGTACCAATTTACTTCTGAGGAGAAAGTTCCCAAGCAGTATCAATGAAGTTTGGGTAGGAGACATAACTTATTTGCCATTGGAGAAAGGTCAATGGGCGTATTTAAGTGTCTGGATGGATCTCTACAGCCGTTTCATTGTTGGATGGAAAGTAGCAAATCACATGAGGAAAGAGCTGGTCCTTGAGAGCTTTGAGATGGCATGGATAAGAAGAAATCCTGGTGCTGATTTGATCCTACATTCTGATGGAGGAAGTCAGTATGCAGCAAAGGAATTCAGAGAAAGTATCTCAAGATTATCTGTCTTGCAGAGTATGACTAGGAAAGACAATCATTACGATAATGCCTTCATAGAATCTCATTTTAGCAGGCTGAAAGCAGAGCTATTAGAGGGAGGATTATTCCGAAATATTGAGGATGCCCAAAGAGAGGTATTTGACTATATTGAGGCGTATTACAATACGATTCGCAGGCATTCTGCCATAGGCTATATGAGTCCTATGAAATTTGAAAACAAATTATTTTTGGAATGAACTGTCCGGCTAAATCAGACCACCTCACCCCTCCATTAATGTTTGACCTATTATTTGTAAAATTACAATTAGATATCTTTGAAAACCCTCCAGCAATATATACCGCGCCTCCATTACCATTGACTTGATTGTCTTGAAATATGACATTTTGGATTGTGAGATTACTATTGTTCCCAGCAATTCCTGCTCCTTGGCCTGCGGTAAAATGTTCTGAGATATTCTGAGAGAAATTACAGTTAGAAATATTTATTTCACTCCAAAAACTGTGAATTCCTGCTCCTTGTCTGGCAAAGTTATTATTGAAAAAGCAATTCGAAATAGACGAGCTATCATAATGGCAATAAATCCCTCCTCCTGAATAAGCAGCTGTATTTTTAGAGAATAAGCAATTCTGTACTTTAGCACTACTTCTATCAAGGATTAATCCTCCTCCACTTACCATAGGATTATTGTTAGCTACTTCATAAAGTGGGGAATTCGCTGAGGAAATCGTAAAGCCGTTTATGCTAGTCGTAGAATCACAATTCAGCATTCTTACAACAGTAAAAGAATTGTCAGTGGAATCTGTTTCTATCCCTACATTCCCACTCAGAACAGTATTGTTCAGGGAAAATAGGTTGACTGAGTCGGTTTGGCGTTCAGTGATTTCCAATTCATGTCCCTTGAATCCGCCATACAACCTGACTCCACTTTTGATATCAAAGAAGATAGATTTTTGGTCTTCTGTACAGGGATTACACTTTGTAGGCTTATAAATCCCACTTGCTACCCATATTTCATCTCCATATTCAGCTTCAGAGAGAGCCTTCTGAAGATCAGTGAATGCATCATTCCAACTTAATCCTGTATTCGCGCCATTTGCATCATCATTGACAAAAATTATTTCTTGTGCCTTACACAGACCTGTACTGAAAAATAGGGTGAATCCTAGAATAGTTAGTAGATAGTTATATCTACAATAAGCGTGGTTAGTATACATGTCTTTAAAAAGTCTTGCTATGTGAACATTTTTCAGATTAAGAATGTTCATCGAGTAGATTACGGTTTCCGCTTAGAATCTTAGGAAATAAAATTAGGTGAGTATTTTATCTAATCACCATTAATGGTTTAGTAACTAAGTAGTGAGACTTTGTAGAAACTACTAAAAGGTAAATACCATTTTCTAGGTTCTTCAAATCAATCTCTTGTCCGATTTGTAGTTCTTGATTTAGTAATTCCTTCCCATTCATATCCAGAACTTTAACACTTACCTCATTCGTTTGATCTTTAGACCAGGTAACAGATACTTTATCTTTGGTTGGATTAGGATAAATACGAATATGATTTAAGTCTCTGTTCTCTGTAATACTTGTTACTAATGAAAGAGGAAAGGCCTGGGCTTGATAAACTTGTTTGGTAATAGCATCTTGTAAAAAGACGATTAATTGAAAATCATCAGGTCTATTATTAACTAAGACGGACAGGAGATTTTCTTCTACGAAAGGATTAAATGTAGTTTTTTCTCCTTCCATCCAATTAGCCTTACTTAGCCCAGCCGGATCAGGAAAAGATTTTGTAAATAGATTTTTCAGGGTATCTCCTTGAGAGATAGCTCCCTTTTCTACCAAAACAGTCTGAATGTTTATCTCCCGAGAAAAGGGTTTGAGGGCAGTGATTTGCAAAGGATATTGATCAGCAGGAAAGAACTCAACTTTAAAGGGGGCTTCAACCAGTGACAAAGAATCTATCTCTGGGTAGGAGACCAAAGAAGGGGGATCATAAAAAGCTTGTCCATCCAATATGAGGGTATTTGTTTCTCTTCTTCCATAGAAATTATTTCTGCTTTCAACTTCAGTTGAAGCTGCAAAAAGAGGGTAGGTGATAGTTAATAGTTCATCATCAAACTGCTTCTGTAGTTCGGAGTAGGTGTTGGCTAAATCCCGCGCATTCTGAAAAAAGAGTTCTCCCAATACATTCTTTTGATAATCAGATATGGATAAATTATCAATAGCGAATCCATTGAATCCATCAACGGGATTAACAAATTCAAAACTTCTGAAGACTAATCTTAGTCTCAGGTTCTCTATTTTTAGCTCATCTGGTAACCTATGGATCGCTTTTTTCCAGCCATTAGTTTGCCCTGTCCACCCTAGCTGTTGAGAGCTATCCTGATCTGCAGGATTAGCTAGAATCGTAGCAGAATTAAACCAACTTCTTCCTGTTGAGTCAGAACCGAGAGTGTTCCAGGACTCCCCTCTATCAATAGAATACTGCATGACAGCTCCATCAATCTCCCTCTCCATATCAGCCCAGTAATCAAAAGAAAGCGTAGGATTTTGAGTGCCTGCTAAGTCTATACAGGGACTATAAAGCCAGGTATGTGTGTTAGCTTCATACTTTCCAGATAGGTTGGTCATGAGGACTTTTTGACCATCAGAAGCAAAATTAATACGAGAGTCATTCGGTTCTCCCCATTGCCAAAGGGGAGAGGAAAGTTCTGCCTGCCAAGTCGGATCTTTTTCAAAGATATCTTCATAGGGTAGTTTGGTAATTTTAGGGATTACCCACAACCTGCCATGACTTACTTGATCATCAGGATTATTCCCATTTTGAACAGCAGTTCCCTCTGCTGTTCGAAGAATATCATAAAACCCTGGCTTAAGAGAGGATTTTACTTTTAATCCTTTTATTCGAATGGTATTCGGAGTGGTGGTATAGATTCTGTTGTAAACTAAGTGAACTTGATTGCCTCTAACAAAGGCCTCTTTTCTTTCTAGACCTTCTCCTGAAAATTTAAAAATTACATCATCAGCATTGACATCAATATTTTCTGGTATAGAGAGTACAACAGACTGATTAATACCTATAGGCCAGGCACCTCCGGTGCTATCTGATAAGATGATCTCTCCAATAGAAAAGAAGGCTTCATCGTTTTCACATAATTGAGCCAATTCTTGAGAGACATACGTTTCCTGGTATTCAAATGCACCAATGTCAATATTATCAGATTTAGAACCGATAACCCTGGAATAACCTCTCTGGTCCACTAGAGCTTGATTGGAAGAGATAGGAGGCCCTCTTCCAATGGCAGGACTACCAGGAAGTAGGGCTAGCGTGGGTGTCAATCCTCCGTTTTTTTTAAGTGAATCTAATCTCGGATCGATCGGATTACCTGAACTCCCTAAGATATCTGAAGACAATGGGAGGAAGTTTGATCCTTGTGGATCTCCAAGAAGATTGTATCCCAAAGAAATAATCTCACTATTAGTTCCCAGAAGATCTGGAGAAGAGTTCGCAATATTTTTAGAAATAATCGATCCCCGGATAGTAGTCTTTTTAGATGTTACAAGTACGCCTCCTCCCGAAGAAGATGATATGTTTTGGTAAATAGTACAAAAATTAATATTTAATGTTCCATTATTGGAATTTATTGCCCCTCCATTTCCTGCAAAATTTTTATGAAAAGTGCAGAGTCTTAAAATCTCATTACCACTTTCACTATTAATGCCTCCTCCAACTATTTGAGCTTCATTTTGTAATAATGATGTGTTAAGAATTTGGACTAAGCCTTCTTGATTATTTACTCCACCTCCTATTTGGGCACTATTGTTTTTTACCACGCATGTGTTAAGGATTAGTTCCGAAGCTTTGTTAAAAATAGCACCTCCACCTTGATTTGATTTGTTCTTTGTCAAACAAGAATGCTTTAAGCTTGCAAGGCTGTTATTAACTAGTAGAATTGCACCTCCTTGAATAAAGGAATGATTTTCTTGGAAGTAGCAGTTCTCTATAGTTACATTACTTCTATTTAAATACAATGCCCCTCCATAGTAGGATCTATTGGCTCTAATTTTACAATTTTTGATCTTTAATACTTGATTATTTAGAAAAAGACCACCACCACTGTTTAAGGAAGATCTAAAGTAGGGGTCGTAATTGCTATTTCCACTACTGATTATTACTCCATCTATTTGAGTAGATGTATCAACCCCAGATGATTTTATTATCGTAAAACTGTTATCAGCAAAATAGTTCGGGACTCCAATATCTCCTGAAAGTATAGTAGGATGTTCAACGAAAAGACTAAATGTATCTATTTTTCTTTGAATGGTATGGCTTTCGTCTCCGTTGAATCCGCCATACACTTTTACTCCATTAGGAATAGTAAAAGTAACCTCTCGATCATCTTCTGAGCATGGATAACAATTAATGGGTTTGTAGACTCCCTTAGCAATCCATACTTGATCACCACTTTCTGCAGATAGTAATGCTTCATGTAGATTTTTAAAGGCATCCTCCCATTTGAGACCGTTATTGTATCCAGTAGCGTCATTATCAACAAAGATTATCTTTTGAGCAAAGACCCCATTAATTTGGAGGATTGAGAATAAAATAATAGTCTTAATTGCAGAAAGGTAGAGGTTGATTAGTGCATTCATGGACAGAAAGATTTATATAGATATTTTCAACCCAACTAAAATTTCGCTGTGATGGGAATACTCTTAGTATACTCAAAGGTGTCATCTATTGACTATAAGTTTTTTTACTACAGAACTTCCTCTGTCTGTTGAAATTTTCAAGAGATATATCCCTTCTGGTAAGTCCTCGAGGTTTATTGCATATTTATTTGTCAGTCTTTTTTTCAAAAGTAATTTTCCCTGCAGATCCAGAATATTTACTTCTAAATTTAGTGCCAGTGAAGAAAGTGTTGAAACGAATACTTCTTCAGAAGCTGGATTAGGGAATAGCTTGAAATTTTCTTGTTTAAACAGAGCCTGATTACTAACAATTAGTGGTATTGGTAGTATCTCTGCCTGGTAGATTCTTTTTGAGCCAAGTCCTTGGATAAATACGATATGATAAAATTTATCAGGATAGTTTAAGTATCTATTAGAAGGAGGGGGAATCATCGAATTTTCCCACATAAAAGAAAATGTACGTGTTTCATTGATAGACCAATTACTGATACTTATCCCAGCTGCATCAGGGATAAATTTTCTTACCACATTCTTGACGGTTTCTCCTTGTAGGAGGGCTTCTTTTTCTACGATTCCCACTTGGACTACTACTTCCTCATTAATAGGCTGAATGGAAGTAATATGAAAGTTAGTAGAATCACTGGTGAAGAAATCAAGCTCGAATGGTACTACTTCTAAAGAAAGAGAATCTATGTCTGGATACGAGACCAGGGATGGGGGATCATAAAATGATTGACCATCGAGAATGAGGGTATTAGTCTCTCTTTTTCCATAGAAGTTGCTCCTGCTATCAATCTCTGTAGTCGCTTCAGAAAGAGGATAAGAAATGGTAAGCAGTTCATCGTTAAACTGCTCTTCCAATTGGGTGAAGGTACTTTCTAAATCATCAGCGTTTTGAACAAAGAATTCAGCCAGGACATTCTTTTGATAATCAGAGATAGAAAGGTTATCCATAGCAAAACCATTGAATCCATCTATTGGGTTAACAAAATCCCCGCTTTTGAATACTAGTCTAAACCTACTACTGACCTGTCTAAGCCCATTGGGGAGCCTGTGTATGGCTTTCCGCCATTCATCAGTAACTCCAGTCCACCCTAAGCGCTGTGTACTATCTTGATTAGCTGGATTAGATACAATAGAAGAAGAATTGTACCAGCTTCTTCCTGTAGAATCAGATCCCAGGGTCTTCCATGAATTCCCTCTATCTAGGGAGTATTGCATGACTACCCCATCGATTTGACTTTCCATATCAGCCCAGTAATCGAAAGAAAGAGTAGGATTTTGAGTGCCACTTAAGTTTACACAAGGACTGTAGAGCCATGTTCGCGTATTAGCTTCATAATTTCCAGATAGATTGGTCATGAAAACCTTTTGACCTTCAGAGGCGGAATTAATTCGAGTATCATTAGGTTCTCCCCATTGCCACAAATTGGAAGAGAGTTCTGCCTGCCAGATGGCTTCTTCTTCAAAAGAATCATCATAAGGTAACCCTTTAACGGAAGGTAATACCCAAATCCTACCATGGCTGACCCTATCGGATAAGTTATTACCGTTTTGAACAGCAGTTCCCTCCTCAGACCTGAGAATATCATAAAACCCTGGCGCAAGGGTGGTTTTTAGTTTTAGACCTTTGATCCTGATGCTATTGGAAGTAGTAGTATAGGATCTATTGTAGGTTATATGAAGCTGATTATTCGAGATAAAAGCATCTACTTTTTCAATCCCTTCTCCAGAGAATTCAATCTCCATCTCATCATCCTGGACTTCTACATTTTCAGGAAGGTTAAGAACCAGGATTTGATTGGAATCTATTGGCCAGGCTCCACCAGTACTATCAGTAAGAACTATATCAGCAAGGGGAATGAAAGCCGAATCATCTTTACAAAATTGTGTGATATCCCGATCGATATGAGATTCTTGGTACTCAAAAGCCCCAATATCAATGGAATCATTTTTAGAACCAAGAACGCGGGAATAACCACGTTGATCAGTTAAAATTTCAGTAGAGCTAATAGGTTCCCCTCTTCCAATAGCTGGACTTCCTGGAAATAAAGATAAGGTTGGAATTGGTCCACCGTTATCAGCAAGAACACTTAGTAATGGGTTTACGGAAGAGGAAGTGCTTCCCAATATGTCAGAATCAGCAAAAAGAATTCTTGAACCTGTTGTATCACTTATAAGATTATATCCATGAGAGAGCAGTGTACCTTCAAAGTTTAGAACTAAATTTGGAAGCGATCTTCTGGAAAAGTTATTAATTATACTACCCTTGATTATCATTGAATCCCTTATGCAGATATCAGATCTTTTTGACGTAAGTGTATCGAAAAGTACAGTTGAGTTGAATAATGTTGTTTTCCCTAGACTAGATGATATATTTCCCCCATTAAAATCAGAGAAATTTCGGAATAACGTAGATGAGCTAATATCTACGGTTCCTTCCATATTGTAGATTCCTCCTCCAGAAAATCTGCTACTATTTTGGTCTATTAACGAAAATCGAATATCAGAAGAACTATTAAAAGTATTTAATATTCCCCCTCCATTAAAAGATGTTGAAGAATTCCCACTTATTCGGGTATAAAAAATAGTTAGCTTGTTATTGTCTGTATTCGTTATTCCTCCTCCACTGTCATCGGCTTGATTATTTCTTATCTGACTCAATTCGACATTGAGAACTCCTCTTCCTGAATAAATAGCTCCTCCACTTACAAATGCCAGGTTATCTTCTAGAATTGAGTTTTTAACAAGACTAATACTGTTAAAATTGAAAATCCCTGCTCCAAAATTAGATTGATTTAAAAAAAATCTACAGGAATCCCATTCAATATTATTTTCTTCGACATATGCAGCTCCTCCAGAATTCTCTGACTTATTTTCACTAAATGAAACATTTACGAACTTAGCAATACTTTCTCCAGCATATATTGCTCCTCCAAACTTTGCTAAATTTTTATTATACGTACCTTTATTTTGAAAAAAATTAGAGTTTCTCAAAGATATTCCTCCGGCAGCTTCATCCGAAGAATTGTTTTCTATTAAGCAATCATAAAATGCTGATTGGCTGTCACTACTGTAAACAGCCCCGCCGTTTAGTTTTGATTTGTTTCCTATGAATTTTGTTTTTTCTATATGAAGGCTATTATTCGATTCCAGAATACCTCCTCCAAAATCTGATGAGTTATTCGAGAATATAGATTTCGTCATTTTAATCTCCCCATTAACATAGTATAAACCTCCACCTTGTCGGGATATATTTTCTTCAAATATTAAATCATCAAGCCTGGAATTAGAAGCCGTTGCATAAAAAGCTCCACCAAAAAATGATTCATTTTTTTGGAAAGAACAATTTTGTACACTTATGGAATCACATTCGTATGCCCAAATAGCCCCACCTCGTTCTTCAGATCTATTTTCTTGAAAAGAACATAATTTTAAGTCCAGGAATGATCTAAAAGCACCCAAAGCACCTCCTGATGTTCCAGCTCTATTTCCTGAAAATATACTTTTATCCAGAATTAATTTACTGTTATATACCGATATACCGCTGAAATAATCATCAGCGTGATTGGAAGAAATGTTTGAATTACATAGTTTAATTACACTGCTAAAACTTAGGTCAATTCCTCCTCCAACCCTAGCTGAGTTACTTACAAAACTAGATTGTATTATTTCAGTCTCACCACTTGTACAGCTGATTGCACCACCACTCTCTAAAGATATATTTTTTTCAAATCGACAATTTACTACAGAATCAATTTTGCCGAAAATTCTTAAACCACCACCACTTTGTTCAACGGTATTGCCTAAGAATATTACATTTTTCAAGTAAAAGTTTTTACTTGATGAAGTAGAAACTCCCCCACCTCCTATTTTTGCATAATTATTTAAGAAATGTGTGTTGCTAATGGCTCCCTGAGAATTTGAAATTCGTAAACCACCTCCGTCAGAAGATTGATTTTCTAAGAAGGTTGAGTTCTGAATATTTAGATCAGTTTCATAAAAGTGGCAACCCCCTCCAACAGTTGAAGAATTGTTACAAAATTTACTACTATTAATTAAAATTCGATTTTCACTTATTCCTACACCATCAACGGCAATTCCTCCTCCTGTATGCGCATGGTTATTCTTAAAAATACAATTTAGTATTTCAAGTTTCCTTCCTGAGCTGAAAATACTTCCCCCTTCATAGCTGGCAAAATTTTCACTTATTATGCAATCTTCAATTTTTAAACTGCCACTTTGTATGAAGATACCACCACCACTATCTTTTGATCCGTGAGGAAAAATAAAAGATTCATTTGCATTACCTCCTGAGATTTTAAAACCTGAAATTGATGCTACTGTCTCCAAGTTATTAGAAGACAAAATTGAGTAACTATTGTCTGATGTATCATTTACCAACCCTATGTCTCCAGATAGAATAGTTAAGTTGGTGCCAAAAAGGCTTACAGAATCCTTTTTCCGCTGGTCTATGGATATTTCAACTCCATTGAACCCCCCAATTAACTTTACACTATTAACTAGTAAGAAACTGACCTCTCTTTCTTGTTGGTTACATGGATTACATTTGGTAGGCTTGTATATTCCACTAGCCACCCATATTTCGTCTCCATTTTCAGCCTCGGCCAAGGCGTCTTGAAGATTTGTAAAGGCATCATCCCAACTTAAGCCTGTATTGGCTCCATTTGCATCATCATTAACATAAATGATCTCTTGAGCATTGCTATTACCTATACCAATAATGAATGTTAGACTGAGTAGGAGCTGAATGTAATGGCAGATGGGGATAAAGCGTTTATAAAGCATAATGAATTATTTTATAAAATAATACATTTTAAATATGTATAATGTTCAGTAATAATTTATGTTCTCGTGGGTAAATAAGTTTTCAATTTAAAATTGGACACAGCTTTTCATTATCTCCATATGATCTGATGCATGTTCTATAGATTCTGAATAGGTATACAGTTCTTATCTGAGGATTAGATCGAATATTTTGTTAAACCCTTAATCAAATCACTACCTTTGAACAAGGATAGGTGTGACTATTTGTTGGTTAACATTCAGTTGAATAGATAAAAAGTATACTCCTTCTGCGAGATTTGTGATGTCAATTGGTTCCAGGGTAACAGTTTTTTGATCGATTAAGACTCTTCCGTATAAATCAAGTATTTCTATATTAATGTTCTTCTTTTCATTCTTTGGAAGAGATAGAAATAATTTCCTTGATGCCGGGTTAGGAAAAACCCTCACACTAGGATTATCAGAAAATTCATCTTTTATGCTAGTTACAAGGGGTAGTGGAAAGGATTCCACTTGATAAACTCTCTTATTGGTAGCTTCTTGTAGAAAGACAATTAATTGAAAATCATCCGGTCTATTATTGGTTATTGAAGAAATGATATTCTCATTTTCTATTGGATCAAAGGTATAAGTTTCACCTACTTTCCAATTGGCAACACTTTCCCCGGCTGGATTGGGAAGGAATTTTTTTACTATATTTTTTACGGTTTTACCTTCTAGAATTGCTTCTTTTTCTACCATAACAGTTTGAACAGTGAGTTCAGGCTGGAAATCTTTTAAAGCGGTGATTTGTAGAGGACGGGGATCATTTGGGAGAAAACTAATATTAAAAAAGGTTTCCTCCAGAGATAAAGAGTCAA
>JBCCLI010000212.1:0-10995 GCA_039026975.1 Bacteroidota bacterium
CCCAGACAATATATTTTCCTCAAACTGGCCTAAGCTAGCCTGCGCCCATCCTTCTTTATTATCTATGTGCATGAAAGAAGAGGTTCCCCAAAAACTGGGAACTGCCTCAGTGAGTCTCACACGCCAGAAATAGACCGTACTATCCAGGAATGAGATAGGCACTTCCCAGCTGACAAAATTGGCAGTACCTGTTAATTCTCCAGACTGTCTAAGTAAAGGAGAATTAAACTCCTTGGTAGTGTCAATCTCAAACGCGTAGCCCACTTCCTCATCTCTACTCATAAAAAAGGCAGAGGCCCTAAGTTCTACTGTTTCAGATCCCATGATAGAAAACTCCCTGGGAAAGAGGGTAGCCGGAATATTACCTGGTACTATGATGTTATAGAATAGCCTGTTATTTGCTTCATTCAATTCTGAAATCTCACTCCCTGCATCTATAAATATCTCAAATACATTTTGCCCAGTAATCTCATTTCCTAGCGGATTTTGGAGCCAGAAGGTTATCGTATCCTTCAAGATAGGTGCCGCTATTCTGAATACTGGATGAGAAATAATCTCTCCGCTTTCAATTCTCTGATCCATCTTGATATCAAAAGAATCCTCTACAGCCCTGGCAAGATTATCTATGATGAGGGTTACCTCAAAGGAATCTTCTTGTGCATTGAAGTTTTGCTGGTCAAAAAGCACTCCACTTTCTTTAATCTCATAGTCTGGCTGGGCAGGAAAATACAGGGTTAAGGCTGGATCTCCCTGTAGATTAAGTTGTCGGGAGTGGTTTCTATACATGGTATTATTGAGAGAATCAGTAAATATCTGATTGACCTCCCTTAATACATCTCCTATGGGTAGCCCGTTTCTCTCCTCCTTATAAAATTCATTATAGAATACTCTAGCATAGTCTCTCAGAGGATTCAAGTATCCTGCACTGGAGTTCCCTATATAGCCTATAGATCCTTTTCTGCCTTCTAGCACCCATCTCTCTCCAAAACTTCTTCCTGCTGTAAAATCACCGCCATAACATCCCATGGCTATCATTAAAGGATACCGACCTGTGTTAGTGTATTCATTGGGTTCTCTGAGCGCTATATCCTGAATATTAGAGGTAGAGTGCCCAAAGAAGTGGATCAGCTTAGTTCCTCCTGACACTTCATCATGGTAAGAAGCTATATTCGGATCCCCTATGGTGTTACTAGATTTCTGAAAGTAGTGTGATATCCCTCCTACAGGTACATCCTCAAATCTGTTGATCATGAACTCAAAGCCACTGGAAATAGCGTTCTGTTCAGCGGCGTCAGCTCCTCCTCCCAGAAATACTCCCTCTTTCATCCACGGCTCCCAGGAAGTGCTTTCATATTCTATGACTTTTTGCAGAAACCTAAATCCTTCTTCATTATCATACACATTTACCCTCCCTATGGCAGCTTCTGGATTCAGGTTGGGACTATTCGCATTGAAGTGGCCTATGAACTCATAATCTGTGGCAGGATACCCAAAAGTGGGAACCATGGTGGGATGTTCATCCCGAGTGAGAATTCTTCCCTTTCCCCATAGAAGAAAATACCTGGGTTTAATGGTCCAGTTATCTAAGGCATACTTACAAAACCGCTTCAAAGCCCAGGCAGTAACAGTCCCGTACCCATACTCATCATAAATTTGATCCACGTACACCACTTTGGCAGAGAGGGGGTTAGCCTGAGCAGTATCTCTGTAGGCTTTATATGCATTAGCAGAAGCTTCCAGACTGGGATGCGTAATAATAACAAACTCTGCTCCAAAAGAAGGGTCAAATAGCCTGGACAATCTACTACTCTCTATCCTTGGCTTCTTGATGGCCTTATCCGTAGTAATCAATAAATCTCTTTTCCCCGGGAATCCCGGCACTACCACTTCCAGTTCTCCATTGCCATTTATGAGCCCTTTTGACCGGACAGGGTTCACCATGTCTATCACATAGGCGGTATCCTGCCCAGCCACGTCTGCAAACTTAAAGTAGGCAGGGCCTGCTTTCTCCCAATCAGAAATGGTCAGCGTACTATCTCCGTCAAAGTCGGGTAAACGGTCATAAGTCAGTTCTGCCCAGCAAAGCTGATTATTATCTGTATTAGCCTTCAGGGCATTAAATGTGAGGTCTGTAACCTCGCTAAGGCTAGCCTGGTAGTCCCGCTCATAGGTTTTTATGTAAACCTGTACGCCTGCCAGGGCCGTATCCAGGACTGCTCCATTGGGGTTATTGTTAAGGTCTACCCTGAGAATGTGCTGGGTGTTAGACCTACCAAATACCCTGGCCTTAAATTCAATATTAGCGCCCGGTAAATTAGCAGGAGCTGGCGTAGATAAGGGTAGATTATACGGTCTGTTAAATTGAATAGATGGGCCACTATAGCCCTCTCCTGTCACATAGTCGCTATTCAGGGTATATTCTGCACTAAATGCGTTTGATCCTCCTACTATGTATACTGAGCCCTCCTCTCCAGGGTAGTAATCTCTTCTAGCCGTATACTTAAATGACGTTTCTGGTGTATATAGGGAGTACAAAGGATCAAAGAAGTCGAAGTACCTTTTACCTGGAATGGTGGACCAGGTAAGGAAGTAGGCAGCTTCATCCGTATATAAGCTTACTCTTTTATTAGGTTGGAGATCTGTACGGTGTCTCCCTGTCAAGGGATCTCTGTACATGGCGGAATCCAGTCTTCCATCATTCCTTCTCCCTACAAATTCTAGGTAGGCTAACTGCCCATTAGCTTGCTTAGCTACATATATGGGGATTTCTACTCCTCTGTAATAAAGTTGAAAAAACTGGGGATTTACTTGCGAGACATCATAACCGGCTCCCTGTAAATCTGATTGACTCACTCTGTATAGGCCATCCTCATTTACTACCAACTTCACAAATGGCCTATCAGCCTGATTTACATACCAACTGTTTCCGTAGTCAAAGCCTTGACCTATCAAGTTCATGGTAGACACCAGAAACAGAATATGATATAAAATGATTTTCTTCATAATTACTTCTTCCCTACTGTCAAGATTCCTTTAAGTAACCCTCAGGGCATCTTCACTTATTCTAACATAAACTGAATAGAGACTACATGTGAATGTAGATTCTCCGAAAGGTTACCAATGTTAGCTAGTGCGTAATCTATCTTGAAAGAGTTGATAGCCACTCCTAAGCCTGCAGTGGGAAAAAAGCCTATATCATCTTCCCCCTCCAGGTTTTTTTCATTTTGGAGGTTATATGCGCCTAGGCGCAAAAAGGCAATGGGCTTTTTTTGGCTATTTAGATAGGCGAACTCCACCCCCGCATGTGGGTCCATACTTACATTTCCTACTCCTAGCAGGGAAGATCTCTCCCCATCAAAAAAGGTGTCATTATCTAATGCTACTAATAAATGAACCCTCCTGGACAGTACAAGGTTATAAGCTATCCCTAAGCGTAAAGATGGGGGTATTCTTAATATAGAATTACGGGGAACTTCATTTCCCGTATTAATAAATGCTTCCTCAAAAGTAGCGGTATTAAAAGTCCAGGCATTAAAGGTATTGGTGGCATCTTTTAACGCCGCTCCTAGCCTGAGGTTCCCTTTAGTGTAAGCTACTCCCAAATCTATCCCGAATCCCCAAGAGTTAGCAAACTCACCTGCTCCACGATAAATTACTTTTACTGAGCTCCCTATACTCAACCCTTCTATGTCTTTGGGTCTCCAGGCGTAACTGAGGAGAGTAGCAAAATCAGTAGAGGAGAAACTACTGACAGCATCATAGTTAAAAGAACCATCTTCCTTAACTAGATTCAAGGTATTAGGAATATCATCCACGCCTAATCTAATCAGAGTAATACCTAGTCGCTTATTTCCCTCTGAAGATAATGGAATGCTTACCGCTCCATAGTTATAGGTAGCTATGTTAGCAAAGTAGGCTGCGTACATCAAGGCCACTTCTGTTTTAGCGAGGAGCTGCTCATGCTGAACCAGTCCTGCTGGATTCCAGTAGGCTGCCGTCACATCCTGTGCAGCTGCAGTTTGGGCATTTCCCATACCAAACGCTCTTGCCCCTACGCCAATATTGAGAAAGTCATTCCCGTATTTTACTTCCTCAGCCTGTCCCAGGCAGCTCAGCACAAGAAGGTGTAGCCAGAGGGTAAGCGTTCCAACTTTCCTGAACATAAATTTTCAGTTTCTTAGCTTGTAAAGCTATTCCAGATTCCACGCTATTCAAATCCTAAAAAAGATTCATATTTACATACATGCTTAGCCTTTATCTCCCTATGAAGGAGACTAATTCTTATAAAGAATGACAGGGGAGAAAAGGGAATCAGATGTCAAGTAGCTGACAAATACGCTAGTAGGAGATCTCCACTAATTTACTGGAAAGTTTACTTAGAGCATGTGGATACCTCTCCGTAAGCCCTTCCTGGTATATCTCCAGCTCTCTAATGAAACGAACATCATGCAGGTAAGTATTATGATGAATCCCCACTTTTTGGAGTAAGTTTTCTATTACTTTTACTAGATACTCCCACTCCGTGTAGTTATAGAGGAATTTTTTCTCAGCAAATTTCCAAAGGAAGGCGGCATAGCCAGGGAGGGGTTTCTTGCAGGCCCATTCCGTGAAGTACACAAGCTTCAGTATCTCTTTATTCTGGAAATGCTTATAGAAGGAATACAACAGCTCTGAATCTTTCAGAATTAAAATCCTGTCCAGAATTAACTCAAGTAATATATGCGCTACAAAAAAAGAGCGCTTTACCTGCTTTTCTCCAAATGTGTCTTTCAACTGCCTGGCTAAAAGCTGAGTTTCTGACTTGAAGAAGTCAGAGCTATGGAATAAAGCATCCACTTCAAAGTGCCTGAGGATTCCATTATAGAAGCTCATCTGCTCGCGGGTAGCCTCATTTTCCATGATAAGGGGGAGACGGGCTGCCTTTAATCTTGTCTTCCTATCATACACAGAAACTAGATCTGGCGTGGCGATACCCACAAAATACAGGCTCTCAGGATGTTCTCTATCGAGATAGAAGTGAGAAATAAGATTCATACAATACAACAGGTTGGAAAGAGGGAACACAAAGATGCAAAAAATTCTATGTATCTCCTCACAGAAATTCACTTTTCCGAAAACGTTTGCATTATAGTGTAAGGATTTCTTATGATTTGTCGTTTTCCCTCCATTTGGTAGAATAGGCCTAAATTGATAGTTTTATACAGAACACATCTGAGTGTATACACCATCCTTCTCTTATTTATATCAGTAGGTAATGGAGGCTGGAAGCTGTTTTGTAAGTACCTCAGTCTAACAAACGTAATGCTTTAACATGTCACAAACCGCTCCCTTATCTATTAATGATCCATCACAGAAGACCATCCTGGGCCACCCGGTTGGTTTATTTGTTTTATTCTTCACGGAAATGTGGGAAAGATTCAGCTACTATGGGATGAGAGCTATCCTCGTTCTCTTCCTGGTAAGTGAAGTAGCTGCAGGAGGATGGGCATGGCCACGTGAAGAAGCCCTCAGGCTTTACGGTCTATATACAGGCCTGGTCTATTTAACACCCATCATTGGGGGGCTGTTAGCAGATAGGCTACTCGGATTTAGGTGGGCAGTAGTGATAGGAGCTCTATTAATGACTTTGGGACATGCCTCTTTAGCATTTGAAACAGAAACTACTTTTTATGCAGGCCTAGGGCTTCTGATTATAGGAAATGGCTTTTTCAAGCCTAACATCTCTTCTATTGTAGGAGAATTATACAAGAATAATGAAGTCAAGAAAGATGCCGCTTACACCATCTTTTACATGGGAATTAATGCCGGGGCCTTCCTCGGTATTTTGCTTTGTGGGTACTTTGGAGAAAAAGTAGGTTGGAGCTATGGATTCGGTATGGCCGGCATTTTTATGTTCCTGGGATTATTACAATTCTATTTTGGTCAGAATATCTTTGGGAAAATTGGGCTGGCTCCTTCCAAGCTGAAAGAAGAAGCAGATACTTCTGAGAATGGAAAAGCAGAAGAGAACATCCCAGCCTATGTGATAAGAGATAGATTAATTGTGATAGGTGTCTTCTCTTTCTTTACTATCTTTTTCTGGATGGCTTTTGAACAGGCAGGGGGTAGTATGACGATCTTTGCTAAAGACTACACCCAACGGATTCTTACCGGGGGACAAGCCACCATCTTCAAAATAGTCAATACCATTCTTACTGTAGGACCTCTAGCTATAGTTACTTGGCTCCTCTATCAGTTATTTTCCAGGACCATCAAAAAATATCCCGCCTCGGTAGTCTTCCTTGGCCTTAGTTTTGTGATCATTTGGGGAGCTGCTATTTGGATGTTACAGAATGAGTTTAAAATGAAGGCTTATGATATTAGCTACGTAGTAGAAGGAAATGATGTGAATTCAACCTTACGAGTTCCGCTAGAGTTACAGGCCGGAAATGAGATTACTATCATTGACTTAGACGGCCGGGGAAAGTTGAAATATATCCCTTCTGAAGATAAAGGAAATTACGAGTCCGCTATCTCAGCTACTGTCGACAAAAAGATAGAAGGTCAAACAGAGGTTCCTGCCTCCTGGTTTGCCATATTAAATTCCTTCTTCATTATCACCTTCGCGCCAGTATTTTCTAAAATTTGGGAGAGTAAATGGAATCCTTCCGGTCCTGTTAAATTTGGAATAGGACTGATTCTCCTTGGATTAGGATTTGCTGCTCTTGCCATTGGCGGAATGAATATCCCGAAAGGAGCAGAAACAGCCAGTGTCAGCTTATTCTTCCTCTGTTTTGCCTATCTACTTCATACCTTGGGAGAACTCTGTGTTTCTCCTGTAGGCTTATCCTTCGTAAGCAAGCTGGCTCCGGCCAAACTGGTAGGGATGATGTTTGGCGTGTGGTTCCTGGCCAACGCTATTGCCAACTATTTAGCTGGTTTCTCAGGAAGTTTCATTGATAAAATTTCTGCTACTTATTCTATTTCAGGTTTCTTCCTGATTTTTACCTTGGTTCCAGTAGCTGCTGGCTTGGTCATGTTTGCCTTAAATCCGCTGCTTAAGCGCATGATGCATGGGGTAGAATAGTATTCTCTTCATATAAAATATCAATCAGGTCTGAGTCTTTAATAGATTCAGGCCTGATTTATTTCCATACCCAAAATTTTCTTAAGTTTACTCAGAAGATAAGGCCGCTGCATGAAGAATCCCCTTCTGAATCATTTTCAACAGCTCTGTAGTACCCACCGTAAAGGAATAGCCTTACTGATAGATCCTGATAAAGCGGGAGAAAATCGCCTTCAACCCCTAGTGGCACTAGCTAATATGTATAAGCCAGATGTTTTTCTGGTAGGAGGAAGCTTAGTAGCAGGAACGGAAATACATGAGGTAGTCCGCTACATTAAAACCCATTCAGACATACCTGTCATTCTATTCCCAGGCAGTCCCACCCAAATAGTCAAAGAAGCGGATGGCATTCTCTTTCTTTCTCTTATCAGTGGAAGAAATCCTGAGCTACTCATAGGAAAACATGTAGAGGCTGCTCCCCTCCTCAAACAAACGGAGTTGGAAATCCTTCCCACTGGATATGTCCTGATAGACTGCGGAAAGCCTACTACGGCTAATTATATCAGTCATACCTTCCCCATCCCTTATCATAAACCTCAGATAGCCGCCTGCACTGCCCTTGCAGGTGAAATGCTGGGATTACGACTCGTATATTTAGATGGAGGGAGTGGGGCAGATACCCCTATCTCTGCGGATATGGTCCAGGCAGTTAAAAACCAGCTATCTATCCCGCTTATAGTGGGCGGAGGGATCAGAAATGCAGAAGCAGCCACACAAGCGTGGCATGCTGGAGCAGATATTATCGTAGTAGGAACTATTATAGAGGAAAATCCGGATTTATTGGAATATCTTTGTCAGGCACGTTACACACACACGCATTAATGTTTCATCATTTGAATTGACTCAATCATCATGAAGACCCGTTTCTCCTTATTACCCGTCATTCTCACTGTCCTACTTATCCTGATTACTTCCTGTAGTACTGCGCCTGAAGAAGCTGAGGTTAAAGCCAAAATAGTGGGGGAATATTGTGCTGACGGCTACAAACTTAGTTTGGGGGAAGATATGGAATACAGAAACACAAAATTTCATATAGGTGCTACTAGTGGGAAGCTTTTCACAGAATACTGTAAAGGGACCTACAGCTTAGTCATGGAGGAAAGCCAAGAGCTCAGTGAAAAGAAATGGTTTCTGGTATTTGAAAAAGATCCTGGTGCCAGTAGAACTACCATCTTTGACTGTAATAAAACTGTAGCGGTGTGGTCTTCCAAGGAAGGATATCTAATAGGGGAAGAAACAGTGACCATAAATGATCTATTTGAAAACGTGCCCCTTACAAGGGAATACTGCGAATAAATCTACCTCTTAAGAATTAGACAAAGCTAGTCATATGAAAATTATTTGTGTAGGCAGAAACTACGTAGAACACGCCAAAGAACTTTCTAATCCTGTTCCTAAAAAGCCCCTTATATTCTTTAAGCCTGACACCTCTGTCTTGCGAAATAATAAGGACTTCTACTATCCCGCCTTCTCTGAGAACATCCACTATGAATGTGAAATGGTGCTACGCATCAGCAGAGAAGGAAAATTCATAGAAGAGAAGTTTGTAGACTCCTACATAGATGGCATAGGCCTGGGGATAGATTTCACTGCCAGAGATATTCAGTCTGAAGCCAAGAAAAAAGGACACCCATGGACACTAGCCAAAGGCTTCAATGACGCTGCGCCTGTTTCTGAGTTTTTACCTCTTGCAGATTTCTCTAATCTCATGGATCTGAACTTCAGCTGTACCATCAATGGAGAACTGAAACAGAAAGGACATACAGCAGATATGATTTTTTCAGTCACCCATCTGATTTCTTATATCACCCAATTTATTACCATCAAAAAAGGAGACTTAATATTTACAGGTACGCCTGAAGGAGTAGGTCAAGTTCACGTTGGTGATCATATAGAGGCCAGTCTGGAAGGGCATAAACTTCTGGACTTCCATGTTAAATAACAGCCCTTCCTTCTTCCTGCTAGGAGTTATTCTCCTGGGACTAGTTTCTTTCCAGGTGGCAGAGCGCCCTTATCGCTTTCCACTGGATATTCATAGGTCATTGTCAGGTACCTTTGGTGAGCTGCGGTCCAGCCACTTCCACACGGGACTGGACATTAAAGTAGGAGGAAGAGTAGGAGATCCTGTTTATGCCATAGCAGACGGATACGTGTACCGCTTAAATGCTAGTCCCAATGGGTATGGAAACGCCCTTTACCTCAAACATCCAGACGGAAACTTCTCCGTCTACGGGCACCTCTATAAATTTGCAGATACCCTGCAAGCCTACATGCGGGACATACAGTACCACTTTGAAAAATACCCTCAGGAGGTATATCCTGAAAAAGAGGTTTTCCCCGTAAAAAGAGGACAAATAATAGGATATGCAGGGAATTCTGGTAGGTCTTTTGGGCCTCATTTACACTTTGAGATTAGAGATTCTCTTGAGAATATTTTAGATCCTTTACCTTATTACCCGGGAGAAATTAAGGACAATATTCCTCCTATTCTCAGAACCGTAGGCTTTGAACCGCTCAGCAGTAGCTCCAGGGTACGGGGAGAATTCAGAAAGCTTACTCTCACACCGGCAGGCAGCAGTGGAAATTATGCTATTTCCCCCATCATTAACATTGAGGGGCCTGTAGGAATAGAATACCATGGCCACGATAAAAAGGACGCTGCCTATAATCATTGTGGAATTAACTTTGCCCAGCTATACCTGGATGATAGCCTGATTTATGACTTGCGAATAGACACCTTTTCCTTTGATGACAGAAGATATATTCATCAGCATATAGATGAGAGCTACTATCAAGCTTTTGATAAACGCTTACAGAAAGCCTATATAGATGAGGGGAATGAGTTTGTAGCTATACACGAGCACAAGAACAGAGGGATCATTTCTCTGGATGATAATAAAATACATACTTACACCCTCAAGCTGAGAGATGGTGCCCAGAACGAAACCATCTTGACAGGAAGGATCCGACAAACAGCTACAGCCTCTTCCTTACCTACTTCCCTCCCGACCAAAAGAAAGGCAAGTATTACCTACGAAGTAAAGCGGAATGTACTCAAGTTAACGGCTACCAATCCTTCCCAGTCATACCTGGAAGGCCTTAGCACTTCCCTTATCAATGGAAATACCCAAAGCTGGTTTCCTGCTTACATGAAGGGAAACCGACTGGTCTACCTTTGGCCTTTATCCCAGGGGGACTACCCTACACAGGTAGCCTTTCCTGATGGAAATGAGGCATTACTATTTCATTTCTCTGATGACATACATCCTGAAGTAAATAACTTTGTCAGGAAAGGGGATGTCCATTTATTCTTTCCGCAGAAGTCTGTCTTTTCCTGTACCTCCATAGACATAGAAGTGCTTCCCGCTACGCCTGTCAGTATGGGCCCTGTTTACCAAATTGGGAGAAAAGGGGTTCCCCTCTTCCGTCAGTATACTATGAGCCTCCCCATCCAAAAGGGAATGGATAGCGAAAAGCTTCTTATTGCAGAGTGGGATGAGGAAGAAAAAGAATGGTATGGCATGGAAAGCTCAACAGGCGAAGAAAACAACCTTATAGCTACTACTCGTAGCATGGGAAGATTTACCATCATGAAAGATGACCAGCCCCCTCGCCTCATTCCCCTAAACTTTCGGGAAGGGAGAGTAGTACCCAGATCCGCCCCTACCTTACGGTTCAAAGTAGATGAAAATCTAAGTGGAATAGACTATGGAAATGTAAGAGGAACTATAGATGGTAAATGGGTATTATTCATTTGGGATCCCCGCTATGATACCCTGTATTTCCCGCTGGAAAACAGGCCTGCCAAGGGAATCCATATACTGAAAGTGTCTGTCCCCGATGGAATGGGAAATATAGGAACAGCTTCCTACCAATTATCTTTCAATTAA
>JBCCLI010000213.1:0-10984 GCA_039026975.1 Bacteroidota bacterium
GACTTCCCTGATTACTGGAAGGAGAATGACATATACCTCACCCACATGCCTGGAATCATAGGAGAAAATGGGCATGTATACCTAGCTATTTCTGATAGAGAAAAGGCAAGAGGGAACTGGCATACGTTCGGGTTCAAGGTGTTAGACTTTGATTTCATCAAGGAAGAAGTCAACACCAAGCGGAATGTTAGAACTAACTCTACCGTCCACATACAGGTCTCCAAAGCCAGAGAAAAGTATGGGCTTAAGCCCGCCAAACGCTTTGATAAGTATATGATCCTTGATATCAGGATGATGCAGGATCAAAGCATGTGGCTGATTACGCAGAAGGTAGAGGAAGAGAGACTGGTGTCTTCTTTTTCAGGTACGTCGGGATTTCTCCCTAAAATGGGAATGCACTTGCAAGAAATTGTCATGTTCGAGTTTAATCCTGAGGGAGAATTTACCAAATCTATTGTGATCCCTTCCCAGCAGTATTCCTTTGCGTCAGAGACGCAGCCCAGCCTCTTCTTCCAACTTACCTATGACCAGGAAAATAATGTCTTCAAAATCTTAACGGAAGAGAAAAGTGGGGATAAGCTCAACTTAGCAGAAAGACTCTTCTACCGTGAGGTAGACCTGAATACTTCAGAAGTGAGTGAAAGAAAACTGATCTATAAAGGACGGCGAAATTTTCAGCTGTGGTATAAGTTTTATTCGGTCTGGCTGAACCACAGTATTCTGGCTACCATGGTAGAGGAGGGATATAGGGAGAAAGTGTATATGATGACCATAGATTTGAATGCTGAGCCTGAAGAAAAGAAAAAGAAGAAGCGAAATGAACAGGCTAGCAGAAGATAATTAGGCTACTGTACTCAGTCCGGCGTATTTATGAGCTTGAGACTGGTAATAAATCCTGATGCCTTGGTGTTCAGGGGACTGTAAGCTAGGGTCCTGCTCAGCTAGTCTAAAAGCAGCTTCCCTGGCTAGAGCTAGTAGTTCCTGATCATGTACAATGTTCGCTAACTGGAATTCAGGCATTCCACTTTGGCGCGTTCCCAGGAAATCTCCGGGCCCTCTGATCTCCAGATCTATTTCAGAAATCTTAAACCCATCTTGGGTATCCGTCATGGCCTTCAGGCGCTTGCGGCCCTCTGCTGAAACCTTATTTCCGCGCATGAGCATGCAGTATGACTTGGCTGCTCCTCTTCCCACCCTTCCTCTTAACTGGTGGAGCTGAGACAAACCAAAACGTTCTGAATTCTCAATGACAATGACTGAGGCGTTAGGTACATCTACCCCTACTTCTATGACCGTGGTGGATACCAGAATGTGGGTTTTATGATTCAAAAAGAGCTGCATTTCCATCTCTTTGGCATCCGGTTTCATCCTTCCATGGACTATGCCTACCTTATAGGGCTTGAAATGTTTCTCTAGTAATTCAAAGCCTTTGGTAACGGCCAGTAAGTCAGACTTGGCAGATTCTTCCACCAATGGATACACTACATAAATCTGCCTACCTTCCTCTATCTGTTTACGCATAAAGCCGAATAGCTCCAGCCTTTTTGATTCTCCAAATACACGGGTGTCTATAGGCTTTCTACCTGGTGGCAGCTCATCTATGACGGAAACATCCACATCTCCATATAAGGACATGGCCAGGGTGCGGGGAATGGGCGTAGCTGTCATGATCATATTATGAGGGGAAGGATCAGCTTTTTTCCAAAGCTTGGCTCTCTGCATCACCCCAAACTTGTGCTGCTCATCCACTACCACCAGCCCCAGACGTTGGAACTTCACCGGATCTTCTATCAGTGCATGTGTCCCTACCAGAATATCTGTTTCTCCTGAGGCTAGCTTCTCTAGTAATTCAGTTCTTTCTTTCTTGCGCTGCCCTCCTTTAATGAGGCCTACCTTCATGCCCAGATTCTCCGCAAAGGCGGATAGCTTACGGTGATGTTGCTCGGCCAGGATAGCCGTAGGTGCCATCATAGCTGACTGAAAGCCATTATCCTTAGCCATCAGCATACTCATGAAGGCTACCATGGTTTTCCCACTTCCTACATCTCCTTGAATGAGGCGATTCATCTGAACCTCCTTCCCCAGGTCTTTCCTAATTTCCTTTAGCACTCGTTTTTGAGCACCTGTCAGCTCAAAGGGAATATGCTCATCAAAAAAGGTGTTAAAGTAATGACCTATGGTTAGGAAGGGATGGCTTCTGTTAATCTGTTTGGCATGATTACGTCTGCTAGCCAGCATGAACTGGAAGAAAAAGAACTCTTCAAAAATAAATCGTTTTCTAGCTTCCAGGCATTTGTTCAAGTCTGCGGGGAAGTGGATATGTTGGTAGGCCTCCTTACGGGGGATGAGTTGGTGATTAGAGATGATGTTAGGAGAAAGATTCTCCTGTATATGCGGAAGGACTTGTAGCATAAGCTGGTGGAGGATGGTGCGGAACCCTCTGGCATCCAGGCCTACTCTTCCCAGCTTTTCATTAGAGGGATAAAAGGGCACTATGCTGCCCGTATGCACATAGCCATCCGCATGGGTAAGTCTATCTATTTCCGGATGGGTGATCTGAATCCTGCCATTGTACAGCTGTGGCTTCCCAAATATAGCTATCTCTTCTCCTACCTTCAGGCCCTTTGAAATCCACTTGATCCCCTGAAACCAGGTGAGTTCTATTTCTCCGCTTTTGTCTGAAAAATAGGCGGTGAGTATGCCTCTTCCTCTTTTACTTTTTTGAGAATCTATGTGAGTGATTTTTCCTACCAGGGACACCTGGTATTCATCTCCAGTGAGGGTGGAAATCTGGCTGACCTTACTTCTGTCAACATACTTCCTTGGGAAGTATTCCAGTAAGTCGCCGAAGGTCCTTATGTTACACTCTTTAGCCAGTACCTCAGCTCTTACCGGGCCTACCTTTTTTAAGTACGTAATCTCTGTTTTCCAAATAGGGTGCATGCAGAAAAATCCTTCTTCGCGCTCACATGTCTACTAGCTAAGGTACAAAAATGCGCTTGGGTCTTAAAATTGAATAATTCAGGAAAGTAATTCCAGTAGTATCAGTTATTAATGGAATTATATTCCCGTTTTATCGATTTTGGGGAAAGGTGTATGAGGAATGATTAAGGAAAGAGTAATCTTCAAGTCTATCAAGCAGCACGTAGCCCACAAGCAGCATACTATTATCATAGGAGCAAGACAGGTTGGAAAGACCTCTTTATTACGGCTCTTACGAGAAGAACTTTTGAGTAGAAAGGAAATGGTACACTACCTTAATTTTGAGAATCCAGACCTACTGCGTCCCGTCAATACCCATCCAGATCAATTATTGAGATTTCTAAGTGATAAACCTATTCCTATATTAACGTCAGAGAATTATCTGTATCATTAAGAAATCCCCCTCTTTGCTGAGAATACCGCTAGTCGCTTAGTAGTAGTAGCCTGTACTTTTTTCTGCAAGAAAGAGGTCCATCCTAATAGCATGCCAGGTAATCCCAATGCCTGACTGGACCATTTCCAGAAGGAAAATACATCATCATGCTTGATGATCTTCCCCTCTTCCAACAGAAAAGTAGCCTGAATTCGGTTGACCACCTGTCTGTTCTTAGGGCCAAATTTGTAGGTAGCTACCCAGTCGGCCGTGGCCCGATTTCCATCTACCTGTATGTTGGACACTTCTATGGTACTGTCTGGCTTCATTTGGCTGATAAGCATCCGCCACATATTTCCAGCTTCCTCTCCCTTGAGGGTTCCAAATCCTGGATCTGAGAATACAATGTCTTTGTGGTAATGGCTGACCATTTCTTCCGCCTTTCTGGCGTGAAAGGCTTGATAGAAGGCTTGTATCTGTTCTTTAGGGTCCATAGTTGCTATGAGTTATGGGGAATATAAATCTTGTGCTCAAATTCTGCCGATTCTCTTTTCTGCAAGCTGCTCATCCACCGTGGAGGTAAGTTCTTTCCTTCTGGCCATGAAGAGGCTAAATAGCCGGAATGTCTTGTTATCAGTCAGAGGCATCTTGGTAAACATGCCAATGAGGGTTTTTACCCTAAGGGTGGAGATGAGGGGAATCATGTGGATGAAAATACACAAATAGTGCCTATCTTCCGTAAATCAGGTATATCCAATCTGGTACCTGAATAAAGATGAGGGAAGAATATCAAAAAGTTCTAGCTCAAGCGAAGGCTCTTTCAAAAGAAGAGTTTATTTCTCTTGGGCAAGTCTTACATAGTGAGGTTCAGGATATGGGGCATTCAGCTATGCCAAAAGCCAGAAAAAACAATACATCTTGAAACAGCCGGAACATCATAAGAAGAGATCCTTTCAGGAAGAATATCTGGACTTCTTACGAAAGTTTGAAGTGGAATATGATGAGCGATATGTCTTTTAAATGGCTGGATAATTATTCTGGAAAATGTCGCTCCTAATGGGGTTTAAATTATGGTCTCTATTTTCTACAAAAGTATCACCCCTAAAGGGGTTTCTTCTCATCTCATTTATTTTCTACCGAAATATTACCCCTATGGGGCAGCAACAGCAATTGACAGGTGGGTGTATGGCTAAACATAGGCGCTATAGAAGGTATTCTCATGGGTAGCAAGGGGTAGTAATACTATGAAGAGCTTTCAGAAATTATACGTCCCGAGGTAGGGGTGGATTTATCCGCCCTTGGAAACATACGGCAGCTGAAGCAGCCGGTCCATTTATACACATGAGCCCACCATTTGAATGGTGGGACTCAAGGGAGGTAAGCCACTCTATAGCCCATACTTCCGCTACTTAGCATCCCACTTATTTCTACTGGAAGGGCGTTTTTGAATGAAGTACCCCTATACACGTATAGATTCACTAATTATTCAATAATGAGCCCTGGCACACTAATCCCGCCTTGCGGGACTTCGCAAGCTCAGATAAAAGGACAAAAATCTAAAAGTCTATGGAGTCCTGGCGGGGCGGAAACCCAGGTAGTCGAGCCTGCGGCCGGGGTAGAACCAATCGCGGGCCGCTACCCGCAAGTAAGAAGCGTCGTCGCCCCAACTGCCCCCACGGATCACGCGCCCAGCGCCGCTATCAGGCCCCTTTGGATTTTGCCCGGGGCTGTTGGAATAGTAGCTACTGCCATACCTGTCCTGACACCATTCCCAAACATTCCCGGACATATCATAAAGCCCCAACTCATTGGGTTTCTTTTGACCTACAGGATGTGTCTTATTTCCAGCATTTTTTGCATACCAAGCTACCTCATTCGGATCGTTACTTCCTGCATAGGTATAGCCTTTAGAGAGATTTCCCCCTCTGGCAGCAAACTCCCACTGGGCCTCTGAAGGAAGATGGAGAGACTGGCCCGTTTGCTGGCTAAGTTTTTGCATAAATTCCTGGGTATCATTCCATGATACAGATTCTACTGGATTATTTAGTCGTTTCTTCATTCGACTTTTAAAGTAAGACGGATTTGATTTCATGATCCTTTCCCACTGCTGTTGAGTAATAGGTGTTTTGGCTAGCTGAAAAGTGGATAAGCTAACCTCGTGAATCGGTTTTTCATCTACATCACCATCCACACTTCCCATCATAAAGCTTCCTCCTTCAATGGTGATCATTTCTATGCCTAATTCCTGAAGGAGAGGGTGAGACTTAGGTTTCTGTTTTTCTTTGGCTTCAGCCAGTTTCTTCTCTATAGATTTTTTTTCTGCGCCCTTGGCTATTTCCAGCGCTTCCTCCCAACATTCTATAGCTCCCTCAAAATCCTCCTCCAGAAAAAGAGCTTCTCCTTCTTCTACATAAGCCTGAATCTTCTCTTTTCTATGTTGTTCTTCTTTCTGGCGGTTACCCGCTTTACGTTTTCTTTCCTGGGCTCTTTCAGCTAAAAGAACAAACTCTCCCTTTGGAAACTCTCGCAGGTAGCCCAGGTAGCCTTCCAGGCTATCCTGTTCTTTGGCTGCTTTCCAGGCAGCTATGTCTTTATCCTTGAGACTGTCGACGGAAAGCTGGGCTATTCTTGATTGGGCCAGTTCCACAAATTCTCCTTCCGGGAAGTTCTTGAGGTAGGATTCATAGGCTTGCTGGCTATTCGCACGTTTGGCTTCATTCCAGGCAGATACATCCTGCTGTAAGGGGTCGAGAGATTTTTTATGGGGAGATTTCTTCCTAAAAATGAACTCTCCTCCTTTATGACCACGTATTTGTAATGCCTCTGATCTGGGGGTTTGGTAGGTTTCCGTATGTGCGTGGGTAGCTTTTTTTACCTGATTCCCCAAATCCGATAAGAAAAGATTTCCAGTATTTTTCTCCAGCTCTTCAACTAAAAAATGTGAAAATGGACTCCCTTTACCAGATTGTCCATCTTTTACCTTTTGTTTTCTACCTGAAGTAATCACCCATCTTGAAGGGGTATCAAATGCTTTCAGGGGATCTGAGAGGGGTTCATGGATAAGATCCCTGGTGGCATCAAAAAAGGAACCCGCAAAACAAGAGTCGGAGATCAATAAGATATGTTTGCAGGTAATATCCTTAATGAAATTGATGACCCACTCATTTTCTATGGAGTAGTAATTTCTACTGGCTTTTCCATTAAAGGGCACCCAGTATCCTCTATTTCTACGCTTGTCCAGTCTACCATGCCCGGCGTAATAAATGATCAGACTATCTGTTTCCTTAAGTTCATCTAGCAGTCTATCAAAAGCTTCCCATATACCTTCCCTACTGGCATCCTCATTAAAACATCTGATAATTCTCTTTTCCAAAAAACCATAATGCTTTTTCAGAACAGCTTCAAAGCGTTCGGCATCCAGAACAGGATTTGACAGATTGGGGATATTCTCATCCTGATACTCATTAATGGCTATGTTCAGTAACCAGTTATTACCAGCAGATCGGGTCATGTATGAGGCTTGTACGCTTGTATTCCAAATCTAATAAAATTTCTCCAAGCATACCTTTCTCTATGTCAATCTATACTTATCCCCATTTCCAAATGCAAGATCTTTTTTGCCAAAGAGGGCTCTCACAAATCGCTTGCATGGAAAGCCTAAGTCAGATTAGACTTAGGCTATGTGTGAAACAATTACTATTAGTAAATGGTAAGCATAAGGTTCACTATCAACACTTATCGACATGAAAACACAAGAATACAACATAAGTGATAGTCCTGCGCCTACAGCTGTTAAAAGGGCCAGCTTCCTATACGAATCCCTTTCTTTTTTGCAGCCAGCCAGGCTATTGACCCAGTCCATGGAATTAGTGCAGGCAAAAAGGGGGAATGGGCAGCGTATCATCTTAATGCCGGGATGGAAAACTAACGCCTTATCCTTATATCCCTTAAAAGGGTATTTAGCTGCCTTAGGCTATGCGCCTGAAGACTGGGGACTGGGAGTGAACCAAGGGCAGGTGGAACAGTACAGAGATAAAATAGCCCAACAATTAGCGGATGAGGAGGGAAAAATTACCCTCATTGGATGGAGTCTGGGGGGTACGGTTGCGCGGGAAGTGGCCAGAATTCTCCCTGACAAGATAGGGAGCGTCATCACTTTTGGTACGCCCGTTATTGGGGGACCCATGTACACCATTGGAGAAAACTTCTGGGATAAGGCGGAAACGAAGCGAATAAATGCGTTAACGGAAGAACTTAATGAAACCCATCCCATACAAGTGCCCATGAGTATCATTTTCACCAAAAAGGATAGTATTGTGAACTGGGCTGCCTGCTTAGATAAAAAGTCAAAAAATGTAAGACACTACGAAGTAAGCTCTACTCACCTTTCTATGGGCATAGATCCACATGTTTGGCGGATTATCACAGACCATTTGGAAAGATATGCATAGCTACTTACCTAGCAATTAACCTTATACTCACTACTCGATAATATTAGGACACTATGGATCAAGCAAGGACATACGACATCATCATCTGGGGTGCATCAGGATTTACAGGAAGACTAGTGGCAGAATACCTGTACAATACATACGGGGTAGATAAAGATTTAAAATGGGCTATGGGGGGCAGAAATGAGGGTAAATTAGCAGAAGTAAGGGCAGCCGTTGCGGACGAGAACGTTCCCCTTATCATAGCTGATAGTCATGATGAGGCCAGTCTGGATGCCATGACTAAGCAGGCTAAGGTCATCTGCACTACAGTAGGGCCGTACGCTAAGTACGGCGTACCACTAGTTGCTGCTTGCGTTAAGAATAAAACTCACTATTGTGACTTGGCAGGTGAGCCTCCCTTCATACGGGAAATGATAGACAAACACCATGATACTGCCAAGGCCAATGGTGTGAAGATTGTCCATAGCTGTGGATTTGACTCTATCCCCTCAGATTTAGGCGTGCTATTCTCTCAGCAACAAGCGAAAAATACTTTTGGAGAATACGCAAAGAAAGTCAGCATGCGTGTTCATGACTTTGCTGGAGAATTAAGTGGTGGTACCTATGCCTCACTTTCCAACAATATTGAAATAGCTATGCAAAACAGGGCTATTCTCAAGGTACTAATGCATCCCTACGGCCTTAATCCTAGTGTAGAACAAATTGGGCCTGATACGCCAGGCATACAGTCTGTGGTGTATGATGAGACGGCCAACACCTGGATTGCGCCCTTTATGATGGAAGCCATCAATACCAGAATCGTACGCCGTAGCCATGCGCTGGCAGATTTCCCCTATGGAAAAGACTTTAGTTATGATGAGGCCATCAAGGGCGGCGATGGGGAAGAAGGAAAGAAGAAAGCGCAAAAGATAGCCTTTCAGGCAGCTGCCTTAGTTGCCCGCCCGGGGACTCCTGAAAAGGCCATCATGGATGAAAGAATGCCCAAACCTGGAGAAGGTCCTGATAAGGCCGCCAGGGAGGCAGGATATTATAACTGTCATCTTTACCTCACCCTCCCAGGTGGTAAGCTGGCTAAGGGAATTGTGACGGGGGATATGGATCCCGGCTATGGCTCCACTTCCAAAATGCTGGCGGAAAGTGCTGTGTGTTTAGCTAAGGATGATCTCCCTGAAATGGCGGGGATACTAACCCCTGCTACTGCCATGGGAGCTACTTTAGTAGACAGGTTGATCGCTAACGCAGGGCTTACCTTTTCTTTTGAAGAAATAGAATAGACTTTCTTTCAGTGTAGCAAATTACATTTAGGTAAACCTCCTGTTCAACACATGTTAGCTTGGGGTATATTAGGCTTGATTGTTTAAGCATCCCTTATCTCCCACCATTACTATGGTATGCTAAAAATTCAAGATTGACCGTTTGCTTTAACTGCCATAAGATTTGAAGGGCGGATTAACCTAGCCCTATGTTAGTTAGCTTATTTCTTCAAAATCAATAGTGGAGGTAATCAATAATAAAGGATCAACGGGTTCCCCTTACATATGACACCCTACGGGGTCAGTTCCTTATCCTGATAGCGCTAATAATAAGGGAATCTCTTCGGGATTAATGAAGGAGAACCTTGAAGAGGTACCATTATTTAGATTCCCCCTTAGTTAGAAGAATGATCCAGAAGGGATCATACCTGTGTATGACCATCGATTGAATTTGATTGACTACTAACCTCCAAGCCAGTCAGTGTTTGGGGTTGGTGGTAAGAATGAATTATTTCTTCTGTGTCTATCTCACATGCATGTTGCATACAGCCCTGGCACATCTGACGCCATCTAATGCCGCTGACATAATCCCACCTGCATATCCTGCGCCCTCTCCACATGGATACAGACCTGTTACTTCCGGGTGCATACAGCTTTCCATACCTCTTGGAATTCTCACTGGGGAGGAGGTCCTGGATTCTACGCCTAAGATGACAGCCTCATTGGTGAGATAGCCTTTCAGTTGCTTACCAAAAAGCCGGAAGCCATTTCGGAGCTTATGAGCTATGTGTTTAGGGAGAACTTCCTTCATATTGACGGACTGTAGTCCGGGTAGGTAAGAGCAGTCGGGTAGGGTAGAGGAGACCTTTCCTTCCAGAAAGTCTACCAAGCGCTGGGCAGGGGCTACCTGTTTTCCTCCGCCAGCCTGAAAAGCCTTTTGTTCCACCCTGCGTTGTAGCTTTATAGCAGAAAGAGGAGACGCTGAAAAGCCGGGAATATCCTCCTCGGATATTTGGACTACGATACCGGAGTTGGCGTGAGGGTTATTCCTTTTTGAAGGCGACCATCCATTTACTACTACCTCCCCCTCCTTAGTAGCTGCGGGGCAAATAATGCCTCCCGGACACATGCAGAAAGAATATACGCCTCTTTCATCTACTTGCTTGACCAGGGAGTAGGCAGCCGCAGGTAGGTTGGCATGCCTGGGGGCTTGGTGATACTGGATACTGTCTATCAATTCCTGGGGATGCTCCACCCGTACCCCTAAAGCGAAGGGTTTGGCCTCTATACTGATCCCTTGCGCTACTAATAGGTGGAAAATGTCCCTGGCAGAATGCCCCGTAGCCAGGATCAGTTTCTCACATTCCCATTGTTCATTACCATTAATCTCTATGCTGTGTATGCCTCCATTTTGAGTGAAGACATTCGTCAGCTTACTTCCAAAGTGTACTTCTCCTCCACACGCTAGGATATGCTCTCGAATGTTTTCGATGATATCAGGCAGTTTGTTGGTACCTATGTGGGGATGGGCATCTATGAGAATATCCTTAGGTGCCCCAAAATGAACCAAAAGACGTAGCACGGTCTCCGTATTTCCTCTTTTCATAGACCTGGTGTAGAGCTTGCCATCCGAGAAAGTCCCTGCTCCCCCTTCTCCAAAGCAGTAATTACTGTCCGGATTGACTACACCTTCTCTAGTGAGCTTGGCTAGGTCCCGCCTTCTGGGCCTTACCGGCTTCCCACGGTCTATCAGGATGGGTTTCATGCCTTGCTGAATAAGCTCAAGGGCGGCAAATAACCCAGCTGGTCCTGTACCTGCTATCACTACTGGCGGACTGTTATGGACCTGCTTCCAATTAGGGTTGTAGGCGCTACCTTCCTCTGCCCCTAGCGATATTTTAAGCACATACAGGGGTTTTCTC
>JBCCLI010000214.1:0-10929 GCA_039026975.1 Bacteroidota bacterium
ACTGGAAGAGAAAGCCTTCAAATCAAAGCAGCTTAGGGAAACACAAGCACAGGAGCTATCAGTCCAGCAGGCAGAAAGTAACTTTCTACAAGCTAATATTCTTTACCTTTCCTTAGGTATCGAACTGCTAATTGCGCTTTCACTTAGTTATATCCAATACTACCGCTTAAAAAGTCAGGCTAGCCATGACACTAAGGCGGGGGATGAATCACTGGAGAATGACACAAGCGAAATGGCACTTCCTCCAAATGACACTTATCCCTCTCCACTAAATGGCACTAGCATACCTCCCACAGCCATCCCGCTATCTTCTACGCATGTAGCGCAAGAGGCAGGAAGTATAGAAAAGAAAAAGCCCTCTACTAATAGGGTAAGTAAGAAACGTTTATCAGAAACTGACAAAGAAATGATCATCCATAGATTCTCAGATTATGAGGGGAATGTGGAAGAATTAGTTCAGGAGCTGATTAACACATATGGAATTTCCCGTAGAACCGTTTATAGATATAAACAGAAAGCCGAACAAAATGGCCTTAAAAGATTACCTTGAAGAAGGTTATGAACACCTGCTCGACGCCTATGTGCGATATAACAAACCAGAGTTTGAACAAACAGAAATTATGGATCCGGCCGTCTGGTCTGAGGTAGCCTTAATTCTGACTAAAATGCGCTATGTGAATAACTACCTGGATGCCTACTTTGAAGGCCAGCAGCAGGAAGGTTTTTCTCCTCCTCTAACACCAGATGAAGCATTCTCCTTTTAGTCTATTAGTAAAAATAGGTGGCTTATGCTACGGTAATATACTTACCTACCCCTTTCCCTCATTGAACCTAACCGGACAGAAAAGCGTCAAGCAAGGTAGCTATGGCCCATGCTACCTTGGTCATTCCTCTACGGACTCCCGTCAAATGAGGATCAATTTTTGTCTGACTATTTATGGTGTAATTTATGGGCCTAACCCCTAAGATTATGGGATTCTTGCTATACATTTATTGGAGTTTTTCTTTTTCCGTTTTTGGACAACCGTCCATTTGGCTGGAGGCGGAGTGTGGGAAAATAGGTAAGAACTGGCTTACCTCCTCAGACCTTTTGGCCTCCGGGCAGAGATATATTACTTATGTGGATGGGCATAGCTACAGTGTCCCCCCTGTAGAACCAGAGGACCAGGTAGTCCTGCCTTTTGACGTAGAAATAGGAGGCTACTATACATTCTGGGGACTAGCTAAAGCACCAGAAAAGAATAGTAATTCTGTCTGGCTAAAAGTGGATAATTCAGGGTGGATTAGATGGAAAACTATCCCGAGAGGAGACAGGTTTCAGTGGGTACTAGTTACAGAATCCAATAACCAACAGACGCCTCTATCTTTAAACTTATCAGCAGGTAGCCACACTCTCACTATCTCCTATAGGGAAGCTAAAGCTCAACTAGATAAGTTCTTCATCACCAGTGGGACTACCTCCCCGGAAGGGCTGGGAGAAGGAGCTACTAACTGCCCTCCGGATAACTTTATCTGGCTAGAGGCAGAATGTGCCAGCCAAGGGGAGAGCTGGATTAACATTCCTGCAGAGCAGGCTTCACAAGGGGTAGCACTAGCCAATACCGGACCTAATGCGCTCAACTCCCCTTCTGGTCTTCCAGAGGATAAATTAACCTTTACCCTGGATGTGGAAGAAGCTGCCAGCTATGAGATCCACGGAAGGGTTTCTGCCCTTTCTAAGGAAGCTTCCTCTATTTGGATTCGTAGCAATAATGAAAATTGGGTTCCCTGGTCTATAGGAGAATCCCCTGAGTCTCCTCCTACTGAGGCTCCTCTGCCAGGAGCTGGGCCTACAGGAGGCTTACCCGTAATACCTGATGCAGCCGGTTGGGGCATTAATACGCCTGCAGGTAGAGGAGGACGCATCATGAGGGTAACTAACCTAAAAGATAGTGGCAGAGGTTCTCTCAGGGCATGCGTAGAGGCCCAAGGCTCCAGGGTATGTGTATTTGAAGTTTCCGGCCTGATCAAAATTAATAATCACCTCAAAGTCAAGAATCCTTACTTAACCGTGGCTGGACAAACTGCTCCTTCTCCGGGTATACTCGTCTACGGACATGACTTACGCATAAATACCCATGACGTCTTGATTCAGCATATCGGCGTTAGAAGAGGAGAGATAGCAGGAGAAGATGGGGATGCCCTCACCATCCTGGAGCATGCTAAGGACGTAGTAATAGATCACCTCAGCCTGGGATGGGGAACGGATGAGAATTTTGACGTGGCGGGAGACGCAGAAAATATTACCGTCAGAAATTGCCTGGTGACAGAACCCCTTAACGCGAAAGGACATGGATTTGGCGCTCTCCTTAGTGGTAAAGGATCTGTGAGTGTTATTTCCAATGTCTTCGCTCACAGTATGTGGCGATATCCCTTATCCAGGATGCAAAAACTCGTATGGGCCAACAATATCCACTATAACCGAGTCCAGAAATACGCAGTTTTTTCTAATTGCCCACCTAAGGGACCTTGTTTTACCTCCCAAAATACCATCATAGGAAATATCTACCTAGATGGTCCCTCTACACGGGGAAATAAGTCAAAACCCTTCACCTTTACTCGTGGAGATATTCTCAAAAGAACTAAGTTCTATTTTCAAGATAATTACTGGAGAAAGAATAATGGACAGCTCATGGCTTACCATAAGCCCAGAGACTATATAGATGACCAAGGCGGTAACTATGATCCCATTGTGAAGAGAAGACCTGTATGGCCTAAAGGCTTGGAGGTACTTACAAAAGAGGCTGACATCATGGAGTATGTACTTTCTCAGGCTGGTGCCAGACCGGGAGAAAGAAACTACCTGGATCAGCGTACCATTAATCAGATTAAGAATAGAAGTGGTAAAGTCATAGATTGTGTAAAGGGATGTGAGGTAAATGCAGGTGGGACTCCCTCCCTTGCTTCTAATAGGCAACCGCTGAACCTCCCACTCAATCCACATGGAGATGAGGACAAGGATGGGTATACTAACTTAGAGGAGTGGTTACATCACCTAGCCAGGAAAGTGGAGAATCTCCCTACAGAGTCATTTGGATATACAGATCCCTCAGAAGAGGAAATAGACCTCACCCAGGGATATAGCTGGCATCCCGTGAAAGAAAAAGGAAATACAGATAAGCTAGTCCTAGAATTTCAGAAAGGAACCAATATACTAGAAATAGCGCCCAGAGAAACGGGCTTGGTACTGGATAAACTCTACCTAACTAAGTACGGAAATAGTCCCGTTAATAAGGGAGCCAAAGCCTCCAACTGCAAGCCTGCGCCAGAAGAAGGTCCTGTATTTAGCGCTATCAGAATAAATACAGGGGGAAGGGCGTATACCACGCAAGGAGGCAAAACCTTCCAGGCAGATGACTATCTGGTAGGAAATTCTCAGACCTACTCTGTTTTACATCCTATCCTCAATACCGCAGATCAGATGTTATACCAAACGGAAAGGTGGGGGGTAGACTTTGGGTATGCTATTCCCCTTCCTAATGGGCCTTATCTGGTGAATTTGAGTTTTGCAGAAATTTTCTGGGAGGAACCTGGTAAGAGAGTGTTCTCCGTCTCTATGGAAGGATATGCTGTACTTGAAGCACTTGATATCTATCAAGAGGCAGGAGGTAATTCTCCTATGACTAAATCTTTCCAGGTGCAGGTGACGGATGGAACGCTAAACATAGATTTCTTCCCTCAGAAGCATATGGCTAAAATTTCCACTATTGAAATTATGGCAGAAGGCATCTAGCCTAATTGAAAATGCCACCCCAATAAGAATTGGGATGGCATCTATTTCATCAAAAGTGCTACTAACTTTCAGGCTGTGCCACTTTGTTATCCAGGTAAATAAATGCGAAGGCGGTAACGCTATCTCCATCTTCATTCTCAAAGGTGATATAAAGATCATGCACACCTGCTATTTCTTTCACATTTAGCATGAAGTTATCAGGCCCAAAATCAGTTATACTGGTCTTAATTTCTGTTTCGGCAATAATTTCACCAGTAGGAGAATCTAATCTGAAGGATACTCTTCCCCCTTTGAAGTAAGGGCCTGCCTTAAGAATGGTTGCATTCAATGACTTTATCCCAGTCAGGTCTAGGCCCTCAAATGCTACATACCCTCCGTCACTTCCTATCAGAATATCCATGGCTTCCTCTAACATCCCCTGAGACATTTCAGGCTCAATGGTAAACTTTGACACTTTCTTCATTTCACTAACCTTAGCAGGTGTGAGGTAAGGCTGCTGTAGGGTGAATGTTTCTCTAGCCGTTAAGGGTCCTATTTCCTGACCTCCTTTATCAGTGTAGGAAGCAGTAAATATATATTTCCCTTCCAGTTCCTCCTCAGTGTGCTGTTCGAAGATAAATATTCCCTTTGTAGGCAGGCCTTTAGGTTCTCCTTCTCCAGAAAGAGAGAGAATATATCTGGCCATCTGCTCAGCTTCTCCGGTAGAGAGTTGTGGGTGAGCAGCCATAGCTACTTCTCCCCATACCCCACTTCCTCCATTAATGATCTTCTTTGACAGGTATTCTACGGCAGAGGCATCATCCTTATACTTATTGGCTACCTGCTGATAGGTAGGTCCCACTGACTTGGTTTCTATCTGATGACATATGCTACAGTCTGACTTCTCCATAAGTTGCTTGCCAAGCATGAAAGCAGATGCTTCCTGAATGGCCATATGACCCATAGCTATTTCATTCTCATCATACCCTCTCTCTAAATAGTCAATAGAAACGGCTACCTCAGAAGGGGTAATCCCACTTCCCAGTTCACCATCTTCCTGATCTACCAGGCTAATTTCATATTCAAGTGGGCTGTCTCCCCAGAAGAAAGATCTGTTCCCCGTAAAATTCCAGGCTATTTTAGGTAAATCATTCCCTACCAGTATTTCTATTTCTGTCTCAGATACCTCCCCGGATGGATCCTCTATGCTAAGCGTTACAGGATAAACACCAGGCTTATCGAAAGTGTACTCAGGGGTAGCATCTGTGGAGGAGGTGCCATCAAAATCCCACTTATATACAAGTTCATCTCCATCATAATCTACAGAAACCTCCCCATCAAACTGTACAGTTAATGGAGCTGCTCCCACTGCCTTATCTACCCCAATCTTGGCTATAGGTTTTCTGTTACCTCCTGTGTATGTGAGATGTATCAGCCTGGCATCTTCATTTTCGGAGAACCAAATAGATCCGTATTCCAACAAATACATATCTCCTTTTGGTCCCATGATAATATCTATGGGATTATTCAATTTCAGATCAGGCAGGAATCTCTCCATTCTCTTAAAATTCCCTTCTTCATCCATGGTAACGGCCATAATCCATCCCCTCATCCAGTCATAGGTAAACAACTTCCCATCATAATAAGTAGGGAAACGAGCTTCTGTTTCAGGATAATCATCTGCATAAAATACCGGGCCCGCCATGGCATTTCTGGCCCCTTCCCCTGTTAGAGGAAATTCTTCAGAAGTTCCATATGGATACCAGATAAAGGCCGGTTGGGCTTCTGGGAGAATCCTCATCCCGCTATTATTAGGAGAGAGGTTTTCCGGTTTCTTAGCGTCAAAGGGTTTGTAGGATACCTGCTGAGCAAAGTCATATTTATTATATGGCTTATTATCCCCTATAAAGTAGGGCCACCCAAAGAAACCGGCTGCTCTCGCTTGGTTTACCTCATCATAGCCCTTGGAGCCTCTATCCTCGCCATCTTTACTGCCATCAGGCCCTACATCTCCCCAATAGAGATAATTGGTACGCTTATCCACAGAAATCCTGTAGGGATTACGGCAACCCATCACATAAATCTCAGGCCTTCCTACCGTTTCATCTTCAAATAGATTACCCTCAGGGATAGAATACGTGCCATCATCCTCAGGTTTAATCCTTAGGACTTTTCCTCTTAAATCCATACTATTAGCAGAAGACTTCTGGGCATCCCAGGGACTTCTTCCATCCCTTTCATCTATAGGAGCAAATCCGTCTGAAGCACGTGGATTTGTATTATCTCCCGTGGAGACAAACAAGATCCCATCACTCCCAAACTCCATGCTACCCGCCGAATGGCAGCACTCATCTCTTTGGGTTTCAAATTCAAGGAGAATCTTCTCTGAATCCATGTCCAGCTTATCATAGGATTCATTCATAGTGAATCTCCCTATACGCTGGTGGTTAATCTCTGGAAGGGAATAAAATAAGTATACCCAGCGGTTTTCTTCCACATTGGGATCCAAAGCTAAGCCTAACAGTCCATCCTCTAACTCAGAGAAAACCTCAATCTCCTGAATGACAGAAGAGCTTCCTTTTTCAGTATCAAATATTTTGACGGCTCCATCCCTCTGAATATAGATCAGATTCCCATTAGGTAAGATATCTAGCTCCATAGGCTCATTAAGGTTATTCTCAAGAACTACCTTCTCAAACCTGTTTCCTTCCGGAGCCACATTTGCCGTGCTAAAGTCAAGTCTCTTCTTAGGGCCAGCAGCATAAGTAATTCCTCCCCACAAATGCTCCAGAAAAAGAGGCTCTGCAAAGGTCTCAGGAGTATGCCCTAAGCCAGTATACCATGATCTCCCCCCATCATATTCATGATACCAAGCTATAGGATGATTATCCCCATTAGTCCCTCCCTCATAGGAAGTCTCATCTAAGTTCATGAGGACATTAATGTCGGGGTTAATGTCTTTATAATTATACCACTCATCACTCCTATGCCAAATATCTTCTAGCATTTCCGTGGAAGCATGCGCCTTATCCACCACCTGTATATCAGCCTCCCTCACATTAGGATCATTAGGGTGTCCATCAAAATAGGCCCCTACTAACTTTCCATACCAAGGCCAGCCATACTCCGTATCACAAGCGGCATGTATTCCTACAAATCCTCCACCTGCCTGCAGGAATCGATTAAGTTCAAGCTGCTGTGCATTGTTCAGAATATCTCCAGTAGTATTTAGAAATATAACCACATTATATTTTTGGAGATCATCCTCATTAAAAATAGCAGCGTCCTCAGAGGTACTTACCTCAAATCCATGTTTCTTCCCCAGGGCTTTAATAGCTTCTTGCCCTGCTTCTATTGATTCATGTCTAAACTGCTCCGTTTTGGAGAAGATCAGAACACTTAAAAACTCTTCTTCCGAAAAGAAGAAGGCTTTTGCCGTAAATCCTGCCACAATCAGGATCCCAAGAATCCAAATAACTTTTTTCATTTACTAAGGTCTAAGCGAGTAACTGTAACTAGATATAATCTTCAATATAATTTAAAGAAATTTGGTGAATTCTTTGTTTGAGAGAGTAAAAATTACTCACTCTTTTTAAGAAAATTATTGTTTTTTTAATGGGTATGTTTAACGAAGAAGTAAAAGAAGCAGCCAAAGCCTTCCTCGAAAAAGGAGCCAAAGCATACATCCCTCAACTGTCAGTGGATTGTGTGATTTTAAGTTTTTATGAAGACCAGCTAAGGGTCTTTCTCCTAAAGCCCAATGGAACATTTGATTACATCCTGCCGGGTGGATACGTCTACCATGAAGAAAACCTGGATGATGCTGCCCACAGGGTCTTGTCAGAGCGTTCAGGCCTGGAGGAAATTTTTCTTAAGCAGTTTCACACCTTCGGGACAGCCAATAGAATTCAGGATATAGGTATCCGGGAAATGTGCAAGCAAATAGGCATAGACCCTAACCTAGCCTCATGGGTGGTTAAGCGGTTTATTACCGTAGGCTATTATGCGCTGGTCAATTATGAAAAGGTAACTCCTAATCCAGACTTCTTCTCAGAGGGATATATGTGGGCAGACGTTCATCACCTCCCGAAACTCTTCGCTGATCATAAACATATTGTGCTGGAAGCCTTGGATACGCTTCAAAAAGACCTACTTTCCCAGCCTGTAGGGATCAATCTTCTTCCTGAAACCTTTACTATTTCTGATCTACAGAAATTATATGAGTGTATTCTTGGGAGAACCGTAGATAGAGGAAACTTCAGAAAGAAAATCCTCAAATCTAATGTGCTCAAAAAACTAGACGAGCAGAAAAAAGGCCAACCACATAGGTCCCCCTATTTATATACCTTTGATAAAGAAGCCTATCACCAGAACCTCCAAGAGGAAGTGAAGATAGGATTTTAGGGTTTCCCTGGTACCCCTACTTAAGCACAGGTCTCATAAAAGACCGCTCATAACTTATAATACATCTTGTATCAATGGCGTACTGATAAGCTGCCTGGCATTCTTCATCCAAGGCACTATCATGCCTGTATGTCTCATACGCACTTAAAGAATCAAAACTGAATAAGGCAGTCGCGATGTTATTGGCCCCTTCATGTGGTAGAAAGTATCCATGGTGTATACCCCCAAACTTGTTTACCAAAGGAATCCATTTCCTCGCGTAGGTTTCAAACTCCTCCAGCTTGTAGGGATCTATTGTGTATACCAGATAACAGCTTATCATATCATTTTTATTTCAAGTGGTTTTAGGGAGTAACTCATATTCTTCCTTCTCGGTTCCAAGGCTTACTCAATGTATGCGCTTCAAGAAGCTTATATAGACAATTGTTATATTATGTTATGCCTTTAAGCTAAAGGTAGATGTATCTACAAATTAACCTTTCTCTCGTGTCTAAATACTCTCTAAGTCTGGTTCTTACACTTGCCATTCAATGTAGTGTAACTGCCCAAACTCATCTCATGAACTTTCCGGGAGATATTGGCTATCAACATGACGCTAATGCCCTCATACTTGATCTAGATGCTGATCAAGGAGTTTCTACCCAACATAATGGACGGGTGTATTCCTGGACCAATCAGGTAGAGAAGTTCTCAGCAAAAGACTTTGTTAGCAATGATTATGGCGTAAGAAGCTCAAAACCCGGTAGCGGAATGCCACGCTTGAAACTTGAGCTGGCCGAAATTAATGGACATAATGCTATTTCCTTTCGGGAAGACGAGTTGGTGAATATGGAGGAAGATGCCTTTGATTATTTGATCACAGGAAGTGGGTATACATGGTTTGCTGTCATTAAACCCTATGTTACGCAGGACTCGGATGAAGGGACTGAATTCGGGCTTCATAGACTTAAAGATGTCAACGCTTTTATGGGTAACCTGAGAAACAGCGGAAACTACGAAGGATTCTGGGGTTGCCTGGATGATGACCTGACTTTCTGGTGTGGGTCCAGGAGTGGGATCACCTTTGGCAGGTTTGATGAGAATAATCCGAAGCTTAGTGGACCCAAATTGGAGGAAGGTAAATTCTACATACTAGCAGCAAGAATGGGAGCAGGTACGGATACCGTTGACATAGAGCTATTTGTCAATAACTCAACGCCATATTCATCAGTAAAATATCCGGTAAACGTCTACGCACAGCCTTCCAAACTAGCTGTAGGAACAGAAAGGGATGCCACTAACCATCCTGGTTCAGAATCCTTTGATGGGGAAATAGCCAGAATTCTGATTTATGAGACCCCTCTAACTGAGAAAGGATTTACTGCAACGATAATGTATTTATCACTCAAATATGGCATAGAGATAGAATGATTTCATTTTACAGTTGGCCCTTTAGTACATACATGCAATATGAGGAGCTAATCTCGTCTTCTCTTTCTCATATGGCTAAACGGAATCCAAGGGTTGGCAAGCGCATAGATGGATCTCTGGCATTTCTATCATTTAGCCTAACGCTACTTACTCTATGACTAAAAGATCCTCCTCTTAACACTTTTGAGTTGAATATCCTTCCAATTTGATCACAAGGGTATGGACGTTTTTCATCACTGCACCACTCCCAGATATTACCACTCATATCATATATACCCAATTCGTTAGGTAGAAGTATTCCTACTGGATGTACACTATTTCCAGAGTTTTTAATAAACCACGAGACCTCTTCAGCATTATTACTCCCAGCATATAGAAAGTCCTTACTTTTTGTTCCCCCCTTAGCTGCAAATTCCCATTCTGCTTCACTTGGTAATCGATAGGTTTGATTAAATTTTTTATTAGCCTTGTTGATGAATTCTTGAATATCATTCCATGAAACCTGCTCAACTGGGCAATCATCACAGCCATCCATATCACTTAGATTAGTCCCCATTACTTCATACCAATCAGCTTGTGTTACTTCATATTTTCCTATTGAAAAATCAGATACATTAACAAGATGAGGACACTCATCTGCAATTCTCATTTCTGGTGTACCACCATCATTTACCTCATCCTCTCCCCCCATGGTAAAGCTGCCACCTTCAACATTAACCATCTCAAAGCCTGACTTTCTACTAGATATAATATCAAATGGACTTTCTTCCTGTTGATTATTTAGTGGTTTTATACCATCTAAAAATGAGATGAGTAATGTTAATGAAAAGATGATAGCTAAAGGATGGGATGCCATACCTACTTGTGATTAGGTGATAAAAAAGATCTTTGTAGATGCTATTAATAAAGAGTTAATCTGATAAAGGGCAATACTAAAGAATCAATTAGATAGAGATATTAGCCTTCTCAGTCCATAGCAAAATTTGTTTCGACATCTGGTAAAGGCTTGAGGTTTCCTCTTTAGGAAAGCATAGGTTCAGGATCAGATTTAGATGTATCAACTTGCCTGTTTTTCAGGACACCATCCACTTTCATTTTCTCGTAGGCTACTATCCCACTTAAGCAGGCTCCAGGAATTCCCTGACCGGGATAAGTACTATCTCCACATATGTAGGCGCCTTTTCCATCCAGCCTTCCATCTATCATTCTCCAGGGCTTAACCCTCATGTATTGAGGGTAGCCGCCCACAAAGCCCCAGCTTCTACCCGTCCACTTCTTCCAGGCTTTAGGGGTGGAGGAATGGTGGAAAGTTACGTCTTCCCGTTTCAGGAAGCCTCTATTCTCCAAGGCTGCAAAAATTTCCT
>JBCCLI010000215.1:0-10917 GCA_039026975.1 Bacteroidota bacterium
GACTTCTCCGTTAGATACAGCCTTCCTGCTGGCTTATTCCCTACACTTTTGAACTGCCATAAATCTGTGTCTTTACTGCCTATGGGAATGCTAACCTCTGCTGAGGAAGCCTGCTGGTATACACCTAGGTTAGAGAAGGCCACTTTGCTATTACCGGTCCTAAAAGAGAAAAACTTCCCAGCCTGTAAAGGAGAATCAGGGTCCTTCCAGCTTAGCACATTTAAGGCGTCAATGAACACCTGAATGCTTCCGGTGCTAGGATCATATATGACCTTACAGTCGTATTCCTCTCCGGGCTGAAGATTAACGAAGGAGGCATCCTTGAGGAGAAGATGCTCTTTACTTGCTCGGTACACTTCTACCTTATCATTTTGGTCATCATGGTTACGGAACCAGATGAGGTAGGAGTTACCCCGGTTAGCGTTTAGGGGATCATCTGCAAATATATGTATCCCAAAGCGGATGTTATTCCCATCATTCAGGATTTGGGCTTTCCAATGGTAGAGGTACGCAGAGGTGTTTTTTTGTTCCAGCGCTATATAGATATTCCCATTATCCTCCCGGAAATCATTTTGGAGGAGCTTCCCCTCCTTCACTGTCCACAGACCTCTTTCTAGTCTCCAGGGCTTATTAGGGAAGCCTCCTGGGAATTCATCTAGCAAGAAGCCCGCATTCCTGTTGGCGGTCCACATCCCTCCATTAAAAGAGGCAGGGAGATAGAATTTATTTTCTCCACCTAGGGTCACGGTAGCAGTTCCAGCATAAGGCCCTTTTAAAAACTGATTAGAGCGGGCGTTCCCTTCTCCCTCAGAAGGAGGAGTAGGATCAGGCTTAACCACTACATCATCTACAGGAGGCGCTTCTGCTCCTATGAGGGCAGTGGAATAAGAAACGGGAGACCAGCGGATTCTTCTGTCCACTACTAGAGAAGCGATTTGCATACTTTGCTTATTCTCAGGAATAGAAACTGTAGTAGATTTTCCTCTGGAATGGTATATAATGAGGTTATCTAAGGTCAACTCACAATTGGCAGATCTGATAGATACTGCCTTTCCACTTCTGTGGGGATTACCATCTGTCCAGCTAGCAGAAAACTTATTATTAATGTAGACTTCTATTTTTCCCTTTACCGGATTAAAAATGACCTTATAGTCATAGACTTCTCCAGATTTAATCTGTACCGCTTTTTTAGTTTGTCTGCTGAAGCTGTCATTAATGGTCTTGTAGATTTCTATGAAGTCGCCGGAGCTGGCATCCCTTATCCACACAAAATAGGAGTTTCCCCTATCCGGTTTTTCTGGATCACTAGCAAAGAAGTGGAGGCCATGTCGTTTGTTACTGTTATCCCCCTCCATTTTTGCTCGCCAATGGTATACATATACTTCTCTTCTATCCTGTAAGACGGAGGTATGGATATTGGCGTTTCCTTCCTTCCTGTCGGACTGAACCAGTCGGCCGCTTTGAACTGCCCAGTTTCCACTTACTTCTGTCCAGGCTGGGTTTAGACCTCTGTTGAAGTCATCAAATAAAAATCCTTTCTCACCAGGGCTTTTGAACCCCCATTCACTGGTATAGGCTAGGTTGTAGAATCTATTGGCAAAGCCTTGTTTACCTTTATCTGTATCATCAAAGCTGATCTTTTCACTACCAGCGGTATATCTGATATCAAGTTCCGCCCTTGTTTCTGGAGAATATCTATTGAAAGGTAGCAATACGTCAAATTCTTTGTCATCTGATGCAGGAGGGGTGACTGGATCTTTAGGTTTATCCGTAATTGGCGGACTAGGAGGACCAGGATCAGGCGTAGGATCAGGGGTATCTGGTATAGGAGCTGTCCCTTTAACCGTTTTCCAGCTGGCCTTCCACCCCTTACTTTCCGTTCTGCCATCTGACTGGAAGGCCAGAGTAATGGCATCAGAAGAGCTTCTGAGTATGGCAGGAATTTGGGTTCCGGAGAATCTCCCAATGACGGCTGCATTCAGCGTTTTCCCATCATAAACGGTGAGTATGTCATGATTAGCTTCCGTATCAAATTCCTGGAAATTCAGCTCTATTTTTTCCCCATTAGTAGACTGTATGGTATAAGCCCATCTCTCATTAGGGAGGTAGGAGCTATTCTCTCCTCCTGAATCTCGAAAGAACCCCCTATTTAACTTGACGGCATAGGTCTGTGGAGCTCCTGTCCTACTTACACTCCTGGTCAGAAAACTACTTCCCACTAGGCCAGATGTATCTGTGCCGCAAATGGATTGGATCTGGTACTCATAGAGTCCACTAGCAGCCAGGCCATTGACTGTCAGGAAAGCATTAGTGGTCTTATAAGCTGTCCATTGCTGGTCATTATTTTTGTGCTTGATGTAGATCAGGTAGGCAGTAGCGTTTAGTACCCGCGACCAGGTTAATACCGCTCCAAAGGGAAATACTTTCTCTGCAATTAGGTTCTCTGGAGGGGCACATTCTGGGTCTTTCCGCTTGGAAGTATAGCTTAATTGGAAGCCAGCCTTAGCACTCCTACAGTCTGAGTGGAATTCCAGGTACATATTTCCGCTATTGGCGACTAAAGGCGGAGGGAGCTTATTCCCGGTATACCTTCCTAGAAATCTACCGGAAGGTCCCTGTCCATCATAAATCAGCAAATAATCAAAAGGATTTTCATCTGTTCCTTCCAGATCTAATTTTTCAAAATTGAGCTGGATGGAAGAAGCTCGGGACGGTTGGATGAGGTAAGACACATACTGAGAGGAGGGATAGTTTCCGCTTTTTCCTCCATCATCCACTATTTCTCCCTTTCTAGCTGTGTATACTTTAGGCGTAGGAGTATCATTCAGCAGCCTGTAGTACCTATCCCAATCCCAGTCTGGACCAGGGTCTATGTGGTTATTCTCTCTGAAATGCTGATGCCCCTTAATTTTGTAACAGGCGTTTGAGAGTACCCTTAGTCCCATAGTGGAGGGACCACTAAAAGCCAGTAGTGGATTAATACGGTTGCGCTCACAAATATCCTTGACCAGGTTAGCGGAGCTTTCATACATGGCCTGGGTGTACCATATCTTGCCATCATCTATGAAGCCTTCATGCTCTATCCCTATAGACTTATTATTATCTGCTTTCACATGGAAGGCCATGTCTTCCTCACAAACCATTTGGGTTACCTGCCCATCAAATGAGCGAATCACATAATGGGTAGATACTCTGGAAAGGCTATTCTTAAACCATGAAATGGCACTAGCATAAGAGCCTTGGATAGTGTGAATGGTGACATACTCTATGTTAGCACCTCTTCTGCTTCCGAAATTACTGGTATTGGCAGGCGCCCAAATAGCCGTGGCATAATCTGTTTGATTTTTTTCTTCGGTACAGTTGGGAGCTTCTTCCCTTTGTGGAGAAAAAGAGGGTTGTGCAGAGGTATTGATATCTACCTTTACGGAGGGGGCGCTCAACAGTTGAAAATTCTCCTCCCCAAAGATCTCCTGGTACTCAAAAGTCCTGCTTACCCTGAATCTGTCTCCTGTGTGGGGCTTCTCCATTTCCTTGAGAATGGCATAAAATTGCTGATCCTTTGCATACTCATTTAGCACACTCCCATCATCAGGAATTTCAGTAAGTTCTGCTATGACGGGTTCGTGCGTGGAAACAGATCTGGCTACTATCTGATTACTTCGTTTTTGGGCAAGTATATTTTGATAGGACTCAGCATAGGCAAGTATGCTTATGCGGGGATCAGCTTTAATTTGCTCCGCAGTGAAAGAAGACAGCGCAGCTACTCGCTGAAGACTGTTCTGAAAATACCCTTTTCCATCTTCCACCAGGCCCATCACAGAATAATAGGTGGGGAGCCCCTGGCAGCTTACCTCATCAGGGCGTATATGCTGCATGCGGGTCTGGGTATAAGCCACAGCTTCCAGTACCCCTTCTGGAATATTAGGATAGGACTCGTAAGCTTCTTGGAAAAAAGCAGAAAATTCATCACCCACTTGTGCCAGAGAAGCCAAAGACAGTAACAGCACAGAACATAGTACAAGGAGTTTTCTCATAAGTAAAAAGCCTTCAATAAAATTTTGGTGAGCGCTTTTTGCCTGTTTTAGGTTCCCGGATAAGTATATATGGTAATAATACTATTTTCAGTAAAATTTTGGAACCTGTAAGCCAGATTCACGTTTTTATAAAGAATTATATGCGTATATTTCAAAACTTCTTGAACGAATTATATATTTAATTAGTTTAGAAAGCACATATGCCTAATCATATAGATATCAAAAAGCGAACCGAATTTTTCATTCGCGATCTCCATGCCAGAGAGAAAATGAGGCTGGGCTGGTACAGACAGTTCGGATTTGGAGAGGATAAAATTAGAAATATACGAGAAAGGAAGGCCCACCACACAGCCTTTCTACGAAATCTTTTGAGAAAAAGGGGAGTTAGTCCTGCATGGTACGCTAGGTTCTTCTACATCATTGGTCACATTTTTGGCTTCTTCTCAGCCTTCTTCCCTAAGAAGTTCATGGACAAGATTGAGACCATTTTAGAAGAGAGGATCTTGAATAGATACCAGCGCTACCATAGAGAGATGAACATGGACGCTATGCTGCGGTCTATGATAGAGTCTCTTCAGCTAAAGAGAATGAATCATAATGAGCCAGACCAGGACGTGATGAGCTTGGTAGAAGATTATATACAGGAGCAGGAAGAAGTGCTGAACCAAACCTTAGGTAAGGAGGAAGTAAGCGTTCCTGCATAGAGCCATCTTTCACCTGTATAGCTTGAAGTGGAATGTGATACGTTCCTGTACACCCCCATATTCATAAAACTAGGTCTTCCACCTGGTTATTAGAGAGGTAGTAATATCTACCCTTTCTATATCTTTTTCTTTTCCCATAGGGTATAATACTGGATAAATGGTCTAGGTATGAAAAAGGCTTGCATGAAAGAAAGTGGCAAAGCGTCTCCCAACACTAAGACCCCTATTTCAAGATAGACTTCAGGGCTGAGAGGACTTCTTGCATATCCACTATCCCTGTTTCTCCCATATGGTTGACTCTTAGTAATTTCCCTTTGTAAGGGCCTTGGCCACCAGAAATTTCTATCTGATACTCTTCAGCCAGCTTTTGTTTGATTATTTGATGATCTCCCTGCTCGAAGTAAAAAGCGGTAAGAGAGTCTGAGGGACTTTTTGCCAGTAGCTTAGCTCCTAACTGTTGAATTTCTGATCGGAAGTATTGGGCTGTTTGATGTGTTTGGTTCCAGACATTGGGTAGCTTTTGCTGTTGGAACCATGCTAGGGCGGCTTTCACCCCAAAGAGCAGATTCACGGGAGGCGTGAATGGATAATTATGTTGCTGTGCAAAGGTTAGGTAGCTTTTGAGGTTCTGATAATCTCCGCTGAAGGTAGCCCTCAACTTACGAATGGCCAGCTCACTCATGGCAAATACAGACAGGCCCGCAGGATTCATCAGCGACTTCTGACTGGTGCAGATAGCACAGTCTAGCTGCCAGTCATCAAAGTAGAAAGGAACTGCCCCTACAGAGGTGATAGCATCTACTACTACCAGACAATTAGGAACTCTTTCCTTAACGGCAAAGGCTATTTCTTCCAGGTCTAGTAAAGCACCCGTGGAGGTTTCACAGTGAGTGAGGATAATACCTTTAGGTGTCTCTTTCTCAAGTTTAATAAGTATATCTTCTGTCTTAGGTACAGAGCCCCATTCATAGCTTAGCTCAGATACATCTAGGCCAGTGGTTTCTGCATACTGGACCCATCTATTACTGAATTTACCCGTGTCTACTACTAAGACCTTCTCTCCGGGCAGAAAAAGGCTGTACATAGCACTCTCCACTCCTCCGCTTCCACTGGCTATCATGCTGATCACCTCTCCTTTTGTCTGAAAAAAGTAGCGAAGGCTGTTGAGAAGCTGACTATATATCTCTTCAAAGACCACACTTCTGTGCGGAATGACAGGCTGCTGGATAGCTTCCCACACGAAATCCGGAATAGCAACAGGGCCAGGAGTAAGGATTTTTCTCATAGGAGAAAATTAGAAGGATTTTTTGTAGCCACAATTTCCTAGGCTAATAATTAGCAAAATTGTTCGTCCGCCTATGTGTGTTGGGGTGAACGAACGCGGGAAGGACAGCTTGTGGGAAGGCCTTGGTTTGTTCGTTCTTGATCTTTGGCTCGTTTGCATCAAGGCAAATGAACAAGCCCGCTGCAAGCGACCTAACACTGGTTTACAAAATCTTTTGACCAAAACTAATGGATAGAGATTTATAGCTACTAATTCTATGGAGAGAATAACTTTTCAACTAGCCTAGCTGTTATTGTTCCAAATTAAGATATGAACATCCTTATTACGGGCGGAACAGGCTTCATAGGTCAGGCCCTTACAAAAGCTTTCACTGAAAAGCAGTGGCAGGTAACCATTCTTAGTAGGAGTGCCAGAAGTTCTCCTAACAGATATGTTTCTTACCTAGAATGGGATGGAAAAAAAATGCCATTAGGAATGGGGATGTATGATATAGTGATTAATTTAGCTGGGGCCAGCATAGCAGAAAAGACATGGTCAGATACGTATAAGCAGGTATTGAGGGATAGCAGGATACAGGCTACCCAGGCTTGTGTGGAGTACATTAACCGGGCTATACAAAAACCTAAGCTGTTTATTTCTGCTTCTGCCATAGGATATTATGGGGGAGCCAGGGAAGAGAAGACGCCAGAGTCTGCCACTGCAGGAGAGGACTTTCTGGCCGATCTCAGCAAAGAGTGGGAAGAGGTTTCCCGGAAAGCTAAGTGCCGGGTAGTGAATCCTCGTATCAGTGTAGTGTTAGGGAATGAAGGAGGGGCTTTCCCCCTTATGGCTACGGCTTACAATTTTTTTGTAGGAGGAAAACTAGGAAGTGGGGAACAGGGGTTTTCCTGGATTCATATTCAGGACTTGGTACAGGCATTTTTATTCTTTATTGAGAATACGGAAGTGGAAGGCCCCATAAATCTTTCCGCGCCAGAACTGGTAAATCAGTTGGCCTTTTCTGCTAGCCTGGCTAACGCATTAGGAAGACCGGACATAGTACCTGCCCCTAAATTTATGTTAAAGTTATTATTTGGAGAAAGGTCGATTCTCTTCTGGGGAGGTCAGTGGGCTGTACCAGAGAAACTTCAAGAAGCTGGGTTTAGGTATGATTTCCCGGAATTAGAAGGCGCATTAGGGGACTTAGTGTAAATCCATTTTGTGGTACTGCAGGGATTGTTGTGTAGGTATAGGAATGAGTAGAGGCACAATACATTGTGTCTCTACAATAAATAAAAATTCATATTCTTTACGCAAACTGTAATTCTCTATATGTCCTGTAAGTAGGTCTTTTGGGAGAAAAGATTGCAAAGAGTGTCGTATCTTCTTGTACTTCCACTGACAGGCTAGGCTCATCCTCAACCTTGATGAAGTCATCTTGAACTATTTCCTGCTCAGCATGACTAAGCTTGCCGCTAATAGCATAGATAGAAGCTACTTGATCTGTAGGAATCTTAATGGTTTGTGTACCCTGACTTAGCTGGAATTCTTCAATAGTAAGGCCAGCGGTATCCAGCCATAAGGGAGAACCTTCTCCTATGAGAATTTTCCTGACTACGCCCTCTTCTTCTATTCTTGGAAAGCTGGTATCCTCATAGTCATCATAAGAAGCCTCTTTTCTGAAGGTCTGTGTCAGGTCAGGGTCTGTCCATATTTGGAAGATATGTGATCCTGCCAGGAGTTTTTCAGCATGACTGATTCCGCTCCCTGACCTAATGATTTGGGCATCCCCTGCATTTAGGAGCTTCCATTCCCTTAGTTTGGTATCATAATGTTCTATCTGACCCTTGAGCACAAAGGACATAATTTCAAATCCTTTGTGAGGATGTAGTCCTATGGTACTTCCTTCATCAGACCAGGCATGCGCCCAGTAAAAGAGGGTGGAATAGGCATGTAGCTTACCCCCTTCATGAGAAAAACCAATGGGCTTATTTTCTAATATAGCCCCTCCATTAAATTGGCCAAAGGCTTGTTTATCTTTAGGGATAATGAGAACAGACATAGTCGTAATAGTTTATTTCTACTACGACTATGCAATAATAATGTTTAAACATTAACCTCTTCTCATACGCTAGGTGAAAGGAGCCTAGGTAAGAGAAAACTGATTCAGTAGATACTGGAGGTAATGTGGCGTCTTATGAATTTTACTGAGGAGTAGCGCTCCCTCTAGTTGAATGAGGAAGTTTCTTCCAAATTCTTCAGCCTTATTTTCTGGCATGCCACTTTTCAGGGCTTTATCAGCAAACACTACTTCCCACTCGGAGTAGTATCTGCTACAAACAGCCAGAATATGAGGATGGGTATTACTGATCTCAATAGCTACTGGTGCTAGTGGACTACCCACTTGATAGTCTGACTCTATCAGCCGCTGGGAGAAATAGTCTATGACCCTTTCCATGGCGTCTAACAGATCCAGGCTATTTTCCATTACATCCATGAGGTCATCAGTGAGCTTTTTAGCTTCTCCTTCCAGAGCAGCTATAACTAGCTCATCTTTCCCTCCAGTAAAGTAATGGTAAAGAGAACCCTTAGGAGTTTTACTAGTTCTGAGAATTTCACTCAGACCAGTTCCATGATATCCTTTTCTTTGTAGTAATCTAGCAGTAGTTTGGAGCAAGCGGTCGCGTGTAGAGCTGGTTTTTTGGGGCGTACTAGGCGTATGAAACTCAAGCATAAATTGCGGCCAGTCTTATGTGTGAACGTTGAACTAAAGATTTAAAACGAAAAAAACGGTTGAAAAATATAGACCAGTCGGATAGATGTGTGGTATCCTTGACTGACCCTTCAAATACTATACCACTAAAATGATATTTTTACTCCAGAAATACAATGATTAGAATTAAGGAAATATACACCTACCCAATAAAGTCTTTTTCCGGAATACCCATGAATTCTGCCCGTTTAGGCATTAGAGGCATGGCCTATGACAGAAGATGGATGCTTATAGATGATTCCGGCAGGTTCCTTTCACAACGGGAAGAGCCAAGTTTGTGTTTTCTTTCCCCTACTATAATGGGTGACAAACTGATCATTCATGATAAACGTGATTCTGGCTATTCTCCACTGGTATTACCGCTGCATCCTGAAACAGGAAAAATGATGAGTGTCTCAGTCTGGGGAGATGAAATGGAAGCTAGATTATGTGAAGGCGAAATAGAAAAATGGATGGAAGAACGAGTAGGGAAAGGGTACAAGATGGTTTATCAGCCAGATAGTACAGATCGTAAGGTAGACCCTCGCTATGCGCAGAATGGAGAAAACGTGAGTTTCGCTGATTCTTATCCTTACATGTTAATGAGCCAGAAATCTCTGGATTTTCTCAATGAAAAATTATCTGATCCTATGGTAATCGAAAGATTCCGTCCTAACATTTTAGTTGAAGGCACAGCTGCTTTTGAAGAGGACAGCTGGGGTAATATTCGTATTGGATCGGCTAGCTTTAAGGCAGTAAAACCTTGCGCCAGATGCAGTTTGACAACTGTAGACCCTACAACTGCCCAGAAAGGTAAGGAACCTATGAAAACTTTATCTACTTTCAGAAAGTCTGGTAGAAAAATATTATTCGGTCAGCACTTATTGCTCATAGAGGGAGATGAAATAGCCGTAGGGGATATTTTAGAAGTCCATTCTACTAAGGAAGTTCCATTGTTTGACTAAACGAATGATAATTTTTTCTGGAATAACTAACACAGATAGATTTTCAGCTTTAAACAGGTGATAAAGTTTCTCTTGTGAAGGTAATTGTGAGTCATAAAGTCGGTGCCATAATATGTATCCTCATACAACGGCATGAGTCTACAGGAACCGACGAGTTTTGTGTTCTTATTTGTTTACATTCCTTTGCGAGAGAGAGTTAGAGGCTTACATGACGACATCTGAATAAGAATAAGCGCCTTCTCAGACGACGTAAGTCTCTTCTCTCATTTTGAATCTTTTTTCTTTCCTAAAGGATTATCCAAAAATAGCTGTAACTTTACTCGGCAAATGTCAGTAACAGATATTTGCCATGACACCAAACCAGAAACTTTCATATGAAGGACTTACCTATGATGATGTCCTTCTTCTTCCTGCATATTCTGAAGTTCTCCCCAGAGAAGTAAACACGGAAACCAAGCTTACCAGAGAAATCAATCTGATGGTTCCCATTGCTAGTGCAGCTATGGATACGGTTACAGAGCACCGTATGGCGATAGCTATGGCTGCTAATGGGGGAATAGGGATTATTCATAAAAATATGTCCATTGAACGCCAGGCAGAAGAGGTAAGAAGGGTGAAACGATCAGAAAGTGGGATGATTGTAGATCCTATTACACTTACGGCGGAGGATACGCTCCTCAGAGCTACCCAAATCATGGCTGAGCATAGAATCGGGGGGATTCCCATTGTGGATGACCATGGGAAGCTAATAGGGATCATCACCAATAGAGACCTGCGTTTTGCAGAAGCTAATGGGAGAAAGGTGAAAGAGCTCATGACTTCCGAAAACCTAATCACAGCTCCCGAGGGGACTACCCTGGAAAAGGCCAAAGGAATTCTTCAGGAGTATAAGATCGAGAAACTTCCCGTAGTAGATGCCCATGGTAAGCTAGTGGGTCTTATCACTTATAGGGACATCATTAAGAAACAGAATTTCCCCCACGCATGTAAAGATCATTTGGGAAGGCTGAGGGCAGGAGCCGCAGTAAGTGTGTCAGCTGATGTACATGAAAGAATACCCGCCCTTATTAAAGCAGGGGTAGATGTGATTACAATAGATACGGCGCACGGTCACTCAGCTGGAGTGCTTAGGTCTATCAAAAATATCCGAGAACAATACCCAGATCTCCAAATCATAGGAGGAAACGTAGCTACCAAA
>JBCCLI010000216.1:0-10824 GCA_039026975.1 Bacteroidota bacterium
AGATATTCAAGTAGCTAAGTGGTATGCAGATACTCACCATATTAACCCCTACAAATAAATGTAGGGGGTGGGGAAGAGAACTCGGTAGGTAGGGCCCCATCTTAGACTTGTAATCAGGAAAACATGAGAATATACATCCGACTAACCGCCAATAGACATAATCCTAAAAAATGACTTTAGATATTTCCATTCTCTTTGATGAACCAATCTTGGATGTAGAGGCCTCACTAGAAGTTGAGGCGCTTGCTCCTTTATCTATGGTTAGCACACTCCCGGGTTCATATTACAAATGTGTAGATAGTCCTACTAAGCAACAGCTTGCAGGAGCATTAGAGAATGTTTTAGGCTGGCATATTGGTAACAAAGATAGGAAAGAAATTAGGAAACGAATGAAAAAGCACCTAAAGAAGAACTACCGATATGAGCTAACTGATAATCCTTCTGCCGTTGGTTTCGCACCATTAATAGATCATCTATTCGAAGTTGATTTAACCTATGTTCCTAGGGTAGTTTGTAGATATGATGATTATTGGACACAATTTTTGAAAGATACTGATGAACGACATATAAAAGGGACTCCCAACATTGATAGTAATTTATTACGTCTCAAAAACGGACTTAAAAAAGATGAAAAAGGGAATCACCTAGATCCCGAGCTACAGAAGTTTTTTAAGGGGAATATTGATCAGTTCCCTATGTATTATTCCTCTCCTACCCCAAGAGAGTTTATTGTTCTAAATCTTCCGTACAGACTTAAGCTAAGGATGAAAAGCGACTTATTCTACTACTTGGACACTTGTCTACAATATGCAAATATTGGCTATCTAGGCACCAGTGAAGGTTGGATTCATATGTCTATAAGTAAATCATAGAAAAGGTTATGGAGTATTCTCATCCCTACAGCAGATATGGTCTAGCTTTGACAATGGTTGAAAATCAGCTTGATAGCCCTGATCAGGTTACAAATGAAATGCTAATTGAAGAGTTGATTTATGGCCTTGACCATTTTAGAACAGTTCCAGTAGAACCTTATGAGGGTAGAGAAAATGTCAAATATGGTTATTTGTCCAGAGATCGGATTAATGCAAATTTGATTAAGGGAGGCACCCGAAAAGGCATATTTCTTAATTCCTCTATAATCACCTCAGATAAGGGAGCTAAAAACGCCTGGAAAGGGATTGAGGGGTTAATTAAGAAACTTCAATTAAATAAGACCCAATCCATAGATGTTACAATGAGTCTTTATGCAGCTTCTGCCAAGTTCAATAACGGGAGAAAAGGACAATCAGCACCAAAAGGTTCGATCAAAGAGATAGCTTGTGCTGCAATTACTAATATAACTCCTAAAAAACCCTGTTTATCGTTTAAGTCCTTTAAGTCCAACCGAATTGAGAGGTCAAATTCTGCAATTATTCCAGACTTACCTCTTAAGGAATTAATTGACTTCATCCATATTTTTAAGTCATTATCCTCAAGTATGGACGCTGGGTTAATGTTTGGAAGAGTATTTTCAGAGGTAAAAGGTAAGGGGGACAATAAAAAAGTTATCTACAAGCCTAGTAGGCCAAGAGTTTTTGATGGCAATTTCCCAAATCCTCCTAGAAGCAGTTATCTAGGTCCAATCTCTTTATTAGGAGCCATTGGAGAATGGTCCAAAAAAGTAGAACTAATTAGCTTAGGAGAAAAAGTTTTAGATAGGATGAAGTCTTCTCCTTTATACATGGTAAGCTATGGAAAAGCTGAATCCTTATGCTTCAACCATTACGTCGTTGAGCTTGCGAAACAAGGAAACCTCCGGATAATTATTGATAGTATCTTTTATTCAGAAATTATTGGAAAGGGGAAACGTGGCTCTAAAGGAGTTACCAATAATATCGATTATCAAAAATTTGACCTCTTCGCTGGTCGTTTTTTACAGCTATTTAATAAACCCTCATTCCAGGATTTTTTGGCTATAAGGGCAGAATATCCTGATGTCCTAGAGTTACTCTTCAATACATACTTTATAAAAATGGAAAATATTGATTCTTCTATTGTTCAGTCGGCTAGGAAACTTGGTCGTTGGTTAAACTTTGTAGCTTATTTAGCCGCTAAAAATGAATATCCCAATACCAAAGGAGAAGACTTCAAAAAGGCTAAGGCCAAAGTCTTGGTCGAAATGGAAAGTGCTACTTTCTCAGCTAGATCAGGAGATGCACTTATTGGTCAGGTAATAACCAGAGCAGGTCGCCTCTCTGAGCAAGATGCTCCCGCGGAGGCAGGAGAGTTTATGGAAAAAACAGCTTCAGGCGAATTACCTCTAGAAAATGCCAAAAATCTCTTAATGGCATTTTCCAGGCTTCGAAATACATATGAGAAACCGCCGAATGAAGAAGATTTTGGACCCTCTGAAGAAGATACATCTGACTATGATCAATAATCAACCTGTAAAAATTAATTCACCATGGAAATAAAAGGAATTTTAATCACAAGTGTTGCTCCATTTGATAACCATATGGCAAACGGAGGAGAAAAATTATTAGGGAATGCATCCTCTATAAAGAGAAGACCGGATGGCAAAGTTTATATCTCAGGCCAGATGCAAAGGCATGTACTTTTTAGTGCCATTGATAGACTAAATCAGGCTGATCCCTCTAAAGGGGAAACCATTGTTTCTAATGGAGATGGTATCAGTAATAAGATTGAATTAGACCTGAGGGCAGATATGGGAGGATTCATGCACCCTTCAAAAGGCGATTATTCAGGTAGAAGGACAGCTCCACTTTCTGTAACGCCTGCTACTGCCATCGAACAAAGTGAGATTGGTAGAGACCTATTAATTAGGTTATCAACAAATATTAAGGGAGAAAAAGCATATTCAGATGGTTATCTTATTAAAGAAAATGATGCAGACGGTTCAGATCCGAAGAAACAAGCCCTTGCTATCAAAGAATTTAGTCAGTCAGATCAAATGCATATGAATTTTTTTCTTGATGTCTCTGCCTTGGGACTTTCAAAAGCCTTTAAGTACGAGAATCAATTTCATATTGAGACCTTATATTTTAAACACGTAAAGGAAGAAGAAAGAATTCGCAGAGTAAGGCTCTTCATTGAAGCTACCCATTCCATGAATGACTATGCAAATCAGGCACGAAATGCTGTTTGTGGAGAACCCCAAAAAGTGCTAATTGTCTTTGATGAAAATCTCAGTAGAAAAGCAGCCAGGTTCTTTATTGGCAATGATATACAAAGGAAAAACATTCTCACAGAACTAGAAGCAAGAGGCTCAATATATTTTTATGGAGATGATACTGAAGGAGAGACCAGTGTCTATCAAGCTTATCAAAACGCTATTGAATTCTTGACACAAAATAGTCTCTACGATCCAAGTGAAGGGGATGAAAGTGTTTTGACTTTTGCAGAAGCCTTTGAGAAAGTAACATGAATCTACCTACACTGGCTAAGTCCTCAGGGTTTACATTGGAAGAACATACTGCTAATGTCATGGCTCAAGGTAAAGAGATTATTGAATCTTACCCCTTCCTTAATAAGAAGTACAAAGAGTTAACAGGGTATGACTTAGGGAAATGGCTAGAAGGAGCTTGTAAGTACCATGATGCAGGAAAGAAACACCGAATATGGCAGAATGCTTGTAGGGCTGATCACCAAGTTTTCAAGGAATGGCAAGAAAAAGAAGGGGGGGATTTCAAAGCTTTTCAACGAGCTGTTAATAATACTGGAAAGAACCTAATGAGGGCAAATCTTAGGCACGAAATTGCATCATTAATTCGTCATCCTAACCTGGCTATACAGATTAAGGTTGCCATCGCTGCTCATCATGGGAAACTTTCTTATAAACATGAAGAGAAATGGATAGATAATCCAAATTTGAAAGGTCAAGGTAAACCCATCTGGCAAGAGCTAAACCATTTAGCCGGTAAGTTTATCCTAAACTCTGTAGGAAAATTCCGGGAAGCTTTAATAGCTCACTATGAGTATGCAGGCTTACGAAGTCTGCTTCAGTTAGCAGATCACAGGGCCAGTATTGCAGAAAACGGTGCCTTTATTCCAGATTACTCATCCTTCAACTATAAATTTCCAAATGGTTGGTCTAAAAGACCTGTTCAGAAACTAGCTGAGGAATACTGGAAAGATAAATTATTATTAATGAGAGCTCCAACTGGTGCTGGCAAAACAGCTGCTTGTCTTCTCTGGGCTACCAAGCAAATTGAAAATAATCGAGCTGATAGATTGGTGATAGCTATGCCAACCAGATTCACCTCTAACGCATTAGCTGTAAGTGTAACAGATTCTTTGTCAGATACTGGTTTATATCATTCTAGTGCTTGGTTTAAAAAATTTGAAGCTAAAGCAAAAGGAAGTAAAAAAGCAAAACATGAAGCAAGTATGTATCATGCGTTTGCGAGAAGGCTCCAAACTCCAGTAACGGTTTGTACCATTGATCATCTGCTAGTGAGCTTGACGTTATCAAGGGAAGATCATCATGCCATAGCCTTTAATCTAGCACATAGCTGCGTAGTAATAGATGAGGCTGATTTTTATGATGATTTTACTCAGGCAAATATTCTCGTATTATTAGAGGCTTTAAATGAGCTGGAAGTACCAGTGATGATAATGAGTGCGTCGCTACCAGAATCATCTATCGAGATGTACAAGCAGACTGGGTTTAAGGTTAATAAGATTATCGAGGATGATTCAGATTATAATCGACCAAGGTGTACAATTCAATCTATTCAAGAGTATAGAAGTGTTAAAGACTTGGAAAAACTATTATCAGATTGTTCCTTACAACCTACTATAATTTATGCAAATACAGTTGATCGAGCAATGGAATATTACTCCTGGTTTAAGGAAAAGAAGCCAGAGTTAAATACAATAGTCTATCATAGTAGATTTACAGAGCCGCATAAGTTAGAGAAAGAAAAGCACCTTATACAAAATTTGGGGAGGGATGCCTGGGAAAAAGAGACTGCTAACGGAGTTGCGATTCTTACCCAGATAGGAGAAATGTCAATTAATATCAGTGCTGATGTTATGATAAGTGATGTCTGTCCAATTGATCGCCTAGTTCAAAGAGCGGGTAGATTATGTAGATTTGATAAATCTAAAATTGGAAAACTACATGTGCTAAAGCCTTATCGAATCAGTAAAGGGGAGAAAGTTTTTCACCCTGCTCCTTATGGTTCTCTACTCAAAAGAAAATGGGTAGTAAGCACTGCGCTTGAAAAAACCATAGAAGCCATTTCTCTCCGGCCATATTCTGCTAAGGATTTTGTAGATCTTATCAATGAAGTTTACGCATCAGTTGATGATTTTTCCGTAAGGGCGAAGAAAAATGCACAATTATTAAAAGAGCATTTTACCCAAAATTGGATTGTCTTACCCAAAAGCCTAACAGGTGAAGAGGACTCTGAAACCCAGTTTTGGCGAAGTAGAGATATTGATAATCAGTCTACTGTACTAACTAAGGTGCCTGAAAATAGATATTTCATATCCTATATGGAATGGCAGTCTTTTAAAATAGTCCACGAGATAGGACTTCCGAACTACTTAATTCAAAAAGGACTAAAAATGGGTAGTCTTTTCGAGCTAGAAATCTTTATAAAAGAAGATTCCCAAAAAGTAGTTTTTGTACAGCCTGATTCTTATGATTCTCAAAAAGGAATCACTATATCTGAACCTGAAATAATCCTGTAACCCATGACCCTCCAATTCAAAATTAAGCTGAAAGATTCTTCTAAGCCTCCTATATGGCGAAAGCTTCTAGTACCGGCAGACTTGACTTTCTATGAATTCCACATAGCCATTCAGGTAGCTTTTGGCTGGTATAATGCCCACCTGTATGAGTTCACGGAGGGGAGAGGAGGGATGCGAATAGTGGATGATGTAGCGCAAGAGTGGGAGAGGTCTGCTGCTACTAAACAGTCTGATAAAGTGCTGCTAAAGAGAATCTTCAAGCAGCCAAAACAGAGCCTACTTTACCTCTATGACTTTGGGGATTACTGGCAGCATGAAATAGTGCTGGAGAAAATACATAGGGAAGTGCTGCCCTTACCTAAGGTGCTGGATGGGAAAGGGACTTGTCCACCTGAGGACTGCGGAGGTATACATGGGTATTATGAAATGGTTCGGCAACTGAGTGCGCCTTCTTCTAATCCTGATGTAGATTACAGAGAGTGGCTAGGGCTGGAAGAAGGAGAGGAGTGGGAGTTGGATGCTTTTGACTTAGCTAAAGCTAACCAAAATATGATCCTTACTTTCACGGAGGGAGCCTCCTAAAAATATGTGCTAAATACTTCCCCCAACTCTGCTATCATTTCTGGAAATAATGAAATAGGAATAACATTATTTGACACAAAAATGAAGTTCTTGGAATAGTGTATGGGCTCCACATAAGGAAAGCTGGAAAAGTGGGACACGTCCTTTTAGAGGTTTCCCCATTACGCAAAAACACTAGCATGTCCATAGAGATAAACCTTCTCAGGAAAATCTTTCTGAGCAGTAGCGGGTGAAAGGATTTCCATGACCTGATCTGGGGCTTCTTAGGGGCAGAATCGTCCGTTTTATTAACATCACAGGCCATACGTATCTGGCCAGATGACTGTTATGTGAGGTATGTATGGATAGATGTTTCGCCCCGTTCTAATGCTTAAAAATAGCTGATCACCAAATGAAAAGTAGATATAGGTACATGAACGACTACCTCACAACATTCATTTTGGGGACTTGCTAGAGATTACAGCTAGCCAGATGTATCCATTCATGAATGCAGTTGCTAACTAAACACCAGCATGTATATAACAGGAACTCATATCGCCTATCTACACATGTGTCACCGTAAGCTATGGCTCTTTGCCCATGCTATTCGGATGGAACATAGGAGTGAACTGGTGGCAGAAGGAAGGTTGATAGAAAAGAGCAGCTATCAGCAACGCTCAGACCGCTGGACACAGATTGAAATGGAAGGAATCAAGCTTGACTATTTTGATCCTAAACAAGGGATTCTACGAGAGGTGAAGAAATCTAAGAAGCGAGATCATGCACATATAGCACAGGTCAAGTATTACCTCTTTGTACTTGAAAGAAATGAGATTCCAGTGAAATACGGGTTACTGGAATACCCAAGACTAAGAGAGACGGAGGAAGTCTGGCTCACAGACGAGGATAGGGAAGAGATTCCGAGGTGGGAGTTGGATGCCAGAAAGATTATTCAGCAGGAAAGTTGTCCTAAGCTAATGCCTAAGACCCTCTGTAAAAAATGTGCCTATCAGGAATTTTGTTACGCTGAGTAAGGTATGAAAAAGACCTATTACCTATTTAATCCCGGGAGAATATCTCGTAGAGATAATACCCTTAAAATCCTTCCCACGGATGATAACGGCCTAAATCTTAAGCCTAAGTTTCTCCCCATAGAAGGCATAGAAGCCCTCTACATTTTCGGAAGCATAGATGCTAATAGTGCGTTATTTAACTTCCTGGGAAGGCAACGCATATCCGTACATTTTTTTGACTATTATGAACACTACACAGGCTCTTTTCAGCCCAGAGAATACTTGTTAGCAGGGAAGGTTCAGGTAGAACAGACACGTGCCTACTTACAAAAAAAGCGGAGGATGCATATTGCTCAGCAACTCATAGATGCTGCCAGCTATAACATCCTGAAAAATCTGCGTTACTACCAAAACCGTGGAAGATACTTAGAAAACCCTATCAGTGAGATAGAAGGGTATAGAGACTGTCTTTTTCAATGTCAGGCTATTCCTGAGCTTATGGGCATAGAAGGAAATTGTAGACAAAGCTACTATCAAGCGTTTGAAGAGATTATCACCCACTTTAGCATGAACGGAAGACAGAAACTCCCTCCTTCAAATGAAATTAACGCCTTAATATCTTTTGGAAATATGATGTGTTATACCCTGGCTCTTGATATGATTTTTCATACCCAGCTTAATCCTACTATTAGTTTCCTACATGAACCGGGAACACGTAGATACAGTTTGGCTTTAGACCTAGCGGAGGTGTTTAAGCCCATTCTGGTAGATAGGACCCTTTTTAAACTTGTTAACAAAAAGGAAATTCAAGCACATCATTTTGAACAGCGGTCTGGAGGTTGCTTTCTCAAGGAAAGTGGAAAGAAAATTTGGATTAAAGCCTTTGAAGAACGCTTGAGAGAAACCATTCAACATAGAAGCCTGAATAAGAAAGTCAGCTACAAGAGGCTTATCTTACTAGAATGCTATAAGCTTCAAAAATACATCCTGAAAATGACAGAAGAATATTATGCTTTCAAAATTTGGTGGTAATGTACATTATTCTGGTATATGATATAGGAGAAAAGAGGGTAGCCAAGATGCTCAAGCTATGTAGACGCTATCTTAACTGGATTCAAAATTCTGTTTTTGAAGGAGAATTAACAGAATTACAGTTGAAAGCCCTAAGGTACGAGGCCTTACAACTCATGGAGGAAGGGCATGATAGCATGATCATTTTTAAAAGCCGAAATCCCAGATGGTTAGAAAAGGAAGTGATAGGCCAAGAACCTAACGAGCTGGATGTCATTCTGTGACCTAACCTCTAAGTAAGGAGGAGGATGAGGAAGGAGTAATTGAGAAGGAAAGAAGTCGTCGGTCTTCCCGTTTTTTTTCTGTAAGAGAATAATGTATTCTATTAGATTTTGTAAATGTCTGAAAAACAGTAAATTAGATGGTCGTCGAAGGTGGGGGTATTTCATGGTATTGGGGACCGACGACTTTGAGGTTACTATTTCCAGCTCAAGTCCTTTGACGTATGAATTTTTAGGGGTAATTTTAACGTATATATGGACGGGCCTTAATCGCACCAGATTGGAATTGAAACGTTATAAACTGTTATTCGTTTCTTGTTTTCTAACAAGCCTTAATCGCACCAGATTGGAATTGAAACTATGGCAACTAGAACAGGATTGTCTTCTGCGGTAGAGCCTTAATCGCACCAGATTGGAATTGAAACCAAGTATAAAACGGCCCAAATAACTGGATTTGGGAGCCTTAATCGCACCAGATTGGAATTGAAACTTAGAGATAAAAAATATACTTCTACATGTTGATGTAGCCTTAATCGCACCAGATTGGAATTGAAACAAATAAATTGGGGTGCTTCTTTCCTAGATGCTAAGGGCCTTAATCGCACCAGATTGGAATTGAAACATTCCTCTTGGCTCATATTTGCACCCCGCCTCAGTTCGCCTTAATCGCACCAGATTGGAATTGAAACTTCAGTGGAGAGTAATAGTCTACCGCGCTGGCAGTAGCCTTAATCGCACCAGATTGGAATTGAAACATGCTTGCTGGCTCTGCTTGCGGGCAGATATGCCCTGCCTTAATCGCACCAGATTGGAATTGAAACTTCTTTATCTGGAGCATTCTCTTCGGGAATTTTGTCGCCTTAATCGCACCAGATTGGAATTGAAACGCTCAGCACTTTTGGTAATGGCTTTCTCTCTATTGAGCCTTAATCGCACCAGATTGGAATTGAAACTGTTCGTGGTAAATAAGGATAGTTTAGCTACTGATGGCCTTAATCGCACCAGATTGGAATTGAAACAACATGGCCACAAAATCAGGATGCTGTATAACATCCGCCTTAATCGCACCAGATTGGAATTGAAACATAATTCCGAGGTGGCAGCATTCATTCGTGAATACCGCCTTAATCGCACCAGATTGGAATTGAAACAGGGAGGAAAAGAACGCTATGCTAGAAAGATTGAAGGCCTTAATCGCACCAGATTGGAATTGAAACTCTGTAGTAATTTGTCAATGCATCCAGTTCTTTCTTGCCTTAATCGCACCAGATTGGAATTGAAACCTGCAAAACACGACTGCCTCCGGGTCAGGCATGTTAGGCCTTAATCGCACCAGATTGGAATTGAAACAAATCCAGACGGCCCACAAACTAGTAGGCGCCTGGGCCTTAATCGCACCAGATTGGAATTGAAACTGCAAGATTTGTACGACTTAGGTTTTCCTACTGATCGCCTTAATCGCACCAGATTGGAATTGAAACTTGAGAATTTAATGAAGCATGAAATTATAGCAGAAGGCCTTAATCGCACCAGATTGGAATTGAAACTACATAGCAGTAGGGGGCATAGCTCTTTTATCTGCAGCCTTAATCGCACCAGATTGGAATTGAAACTAGTAAGCAAGTTTATGAGTCCCTTGGGAGCCAAATGCCTTAATCGCACCAGATTGGAATTGAAACTAAATTCCGGCGTTCTACCCTCTAGCTTGGCTGCTAGCCTTAATCGCACCAGATTGGAATTGAAACTATATATTTAGTATCCCAGCCATTAAACTGATGAAGCCTTAATCGCACCAGATTGGAATTGAAACAAGTGAGAAATTCGAGTATGCTCACGTGAGCATAGGGCCTTAATCGCACCAGATTGGAATTGAAACGAGTTTACAAAATATGTAAATCCTGATAGCCTTTATGATATGGTACCAGTTAATGAAGAGTATGTCAGGAGAATGGCTGAAAAGCTTTCGGTGAAGCCAGTGAATGACTACAGGCATGGACAGGTAATTGAAGAAATCCTAAAGAAGAGAGTAGCTGTAATGCAACTTTCGCTTACAGAAAGTCCAGTGAAACAGAATCCTGATTTCGACTTCTAATAAAAACCGAACCAATGGCAATAGAAATAGACTACAAAATATTCAATCAAGGAATCAAGACTTTTGGGATTGATACACAGGCATTAAAAGCTGTGGAAGAAATGGCTGAGCTTTCAAAGATTCTTATTAAGCAGCACATTCACCCAAAACAGAATTATAGGAATAAGAT
>JBCCLI010000217.1:0-10789 GCA_039026975.1 Bacteroidota bacterium
AGACTCCCCTTTCACTCGCCTTTCCTAATAGCTTTTTATCATTAGACAAAAGAACCCCATTATCCTTTGGGCCAGGACAAGATAGTAACTGCCATAGTCTGACTGTTGGATGGTACAAGCCATCTTCAGGCTTTCTTCACTCAGTAAGGAGATCACCATCTACTCCTCCCTATGAGCCATCACCTCCAGCATGCGGCGCGCATCTGTAGAGAGATTAGCTACCATTTGGAGAACTTCAGGATGTTCCATCTCTTTGGCAAAATCAGTTATGGAGCTGTGTTGCAGCATGTGGCCATCTTTTAAGAAAATGATTTCCTCTGCTATATCTAAAGCATCAAAAAGATCATGGGTCACAAACATCATAGTAGTACCCATTTCCTTAACTATGCCGCGTATCTCCTGACGGAGGGACGACTTCAAGCCCACATCTAAATTGCTGAAAGGCTCATCCAGTAGCAGTAATTCAGGTTGTACGGCCAGCGTACGGGCTAAGGCTACCCGCTGCTCTTGCCCCCCACTAAGCTGGGAAGGGTACGCCTGTGCATATTCCTCCATCTTGATGAGGGATAGCATCTTGTTTACGGTTTCCTTCTTATAGCTCTTCAAACCAAAAGAAATATTCTGGGACACAGTCAGATGGGGAAAAAGGGCAAAGTCCTGGAAGACATATCCTACATTTCTCTCCTGAGGAGGAAGGACCATGCTATCATCACTCACCACTTCTCCCTTTATGCTTACCCTTCCCTCATTAGGGCGTTCTAAGCCTGCAATCAACCTAAAAAGGGTAGTCTTTCCACTCCCACTTTCTCCTACCACAGCACATATACCGCCGGCCTCCACTTGAAAACGGCAATTTGACAGGGCAAACTTCTTCCCATCATATGACTTGGAAAGGCCCTCAATGGCTAACATGCTTTTCATCACTGGCTTTGGTAGGTAATAATTGTTTATCTCCGAAATTCAGCACAATCATAAGAAGAGAAATGACCCCAATCAACACCAAAGCAGGTAAAGCGGCTTCTGACACCCGCTCATCATCAGCATATTCATAGGCTTTTACAGCCAGGGTTTGGAGATTATAAGGCTTAAGAATGAGCGTAAGGGGAAGTTCCTTCAATATATCAATGAATACCAGTAAAAAAGCGCTCAGCAGGGTATTACGCAATAAGGGCAACTCCACTGTTAGCAAAGTCTTCAATTTTCCTATCCCCAGTAAATAGGAAGACTCTGACAGGTACTTCCCTAGCTTAAGGCTATTGGCTTCCAAAGGGTTAAAAGCCACAGCAAGGAAGCGAAATACATAGGCATAGATGAGGATCACACTGCTCCCATAAAATAGAAATCCAATTTTCAGGTAAAGGGCATCCGCAAAAAAATCTATGATAGTCTGACTGCTTCTGATGATCCCAATTCCGATAATAGCCCCCGGAATAACATACCCTATAACAGCTACTTTTTTGAAGAGGTGAATCCCTTTTAAATGGTTCCAGGAGGAGAAATAGGTAATGGCAATGGCAGCTACCACCACACAGGCAGCAGCTATCAAGGCAACCCCAAAACTCTGTGCCGCAATCCAAAATAGCTGGAGGGTAAACATACTCTCAAAGGTGAGGTAGGCCCAGTATATAAGCTGAGTGATGGGAAGAATAAGCCCAAACACCAGGGGAATAGCTACTATCCCCAGGTACAGCCCTTGTTTACCTAAAGGGAGGGGCTTTCGCTTAGCCTGAGATGCTGATGACTGGCTAAGTCTGAGGGTGAAGGACCTTTTTCCCCTCCACAATATGAGTAACCCATTGATCAGAAAAACCATCAGAACTAGTAAAGCCGATAAATAGACCGCTGATTGTAAGTCCTCTAAGGCTGTCCAAGTCCTGAAAATACCAGTAGTAAAGGTATTAATCCCATAGTATTTGGCGGCCCCATAGTCATTTAGAACCTCCATGAAGACCAGGAATAATCCTCCAATGATAGCAGGGGTAGCCATGGGAAGAACTACTGAGAAGAAATACTTCCGGTTAGAGGCACCGAGCAGGTAGGAGGTTTCACGGATGTTAGTGGGAAAGCTTTTAAATACAGCTCTGGCACAACTGTACACGTAGGGAAAGAGGGAACAACTCAGCACCCAAATCAAGCCCCAAATATTCATCATCTCTATCTTTTGGATAGGGATACCCACAGACTGTAACAGAGCCATGAGGGAGCCGCCATTTCCTAATAAGCCCACGTAGGCATAGGCAGCTATGTAGGAGGGAATAGCTAAAGGGAGAAAAAGAAGCCACTCTATAATTCTCCTAAAACGGAACTCGTAGGTACACACTATCCAGGCAGCAGAGGTACCAAAGAGAAAAGTCAGGATTCCCGTCCCTACCAACAGGAGTAAAGAGTTTTTCAGATAGTCCCATAGGAAGTAGGTGGTAATATGTTGCCACATTTCTCCTGTTCCATAGAATAAATATACTATGATGGCTAAAACAGGTATGGCTATAAATAGACCAATGGCCATTGTAAACAATGACCATTGGTTAATATCTCTTATAAAATGCCTTATCTTAGTTTGCATCGGGTCCGTTATCCCAGGCTACCTCATCAAAGGTGATAACCGCTTCTTTGTTTAATTCTCCTAATTTAGTCAAAGGTAGGTTATCTTCCTTAAAAGCGCCCCAAGATTCTAGTAATTCTGCTGAAGAAGCACTAGGGTTTACTGGATATTCAAAGTTAGCCTCTGCAAAAGTCTTTTGCACTTCCTCACTCACCAGATACTCTATGAATTTGATGGCATCTTCCTTATGTGGAGCATATTTAGCTACGCCTATTCCACTTATGTTCACATGTGTACCTCTATCATCCTGGTTAGGGAAAAATACACTTACCGCATTTCCCGCTGCTGACTCTAGTGAATCTTCTGAGGTGATGAGCCTTCCCAGATAATACGTATTTATGATGGCTAGGTCTCCTTCACCTGCTAGAATGGCCTTTACCTGATCCCTATCATTTCCTTTAGGGGAACGTGCCATATTCTGGGTCACAGCACCTGCCCACTCTTTGGCAGCATCTTCTCCATCATTAGCAATAATAGAAGCCAGGAGAGACTGATTATAAATATTGCCTGAAGCACGAATCAGAATTTTTCCTTTCCACTTAGGGTCAGCCAGAGCCTCATATGTAGACAGCTCTTCTGGATCTACATCATTCTTATCATATACTATTACCCTGGCTCTCTTGGTTAATCCGAACCACTGGTTATCGGTATCACGTAAATGGGCAGGAATAGTTTGCTCTAGCACTTCTGACTCAGCAGACTGTAAAAGGCCCTTACTTTTAGCGCGGACTAACCTTCCAGCATCCACAGTAATGAGTAGATCAGCAGGAGACTGATCTCCCTCACTCTCCATTTTCTGGATAAGTTCATCAGCATTGGCTTTTACTACATTTACTTTTATGCCTGTCTCTTCCTCAAACTTGGAGAAAATAGCCTGGTCAGTATCGTAATGACGATGCGTGTAAAGGGTTATCTCTTTTTCTTCCTGTTCAGCTGGGGTGTTGTTAGCACAGGAAGCTAACAATAGGATGAAAACTACAGTTAATAATCGGTTTATCATTTGGGCTAATATTAGGTGTATTTGAATGATAAATTTACTTATATAGATTTATTCTAAATAGTATTACTAGTTTTTAAACCCCCACCCAATATCATTTGTTGGAAAATAACGCTAAAGAATTCTCCAGAGAGCCATCAAGCCATTTCTTCCTTCAATATCAGCCCAATGTATCAATCAGCTTATTTGTCATGAGGTCTTCCACTTTTAGTGGGTAAGCTTCTAATGTATGGTCATAAATCCACTGTAAAAACCTATCCACCATATCTTCTTCCATTCTGCCCCAGCCTTCTTCCTGCCCAAAGGCGGGCTGAGAAAGTGTTAGGGCTTTCAAAAGATCTATTTGCTGATCTTTTTCTGGTAAATGGGGCCGGAGAATAGCCACTGAGGTATCAGGTTCTTGAACTGCAAAAAGAAATCCCTGCCTACAAGCAAAAAGAAACTTACTGAATACATCTTCTCTAGCAAGTATCTTCCTTTCACTTCCAGCCATCATAGGAGAATAAGCATAGGGTATCCCAAAATCCTTCATTTTGAAATATCTGAGAGGAGAATTACCTGATGCTGCCTCTACGCCCTCCCAATTCGTAAAAATCCAGGTAGCATCCACCTGCCCATTTAATACCGTATCCCAGATTCCCAGCTTTTCTGGATAAACGATCTGGATATCCCCCTTACCGCCATCATTACGGATCATCTGCTGCACGATTTTATCCTCATATCTAGCATGGTAAGAGGCATAAGATTTCCCGTCAAGATCCTTAGGAGAATAGATGGCACTATCAGCTTTCACCACTATGGCACTCAAGTCCTCCTGAAAAATAGTAGCGATTCCCAAGAGATCGAAGGGGTTAGCTTTTGTACGGTAGCTAATCACACTCTCTGTAGGGCAAAGGGCCAGATCAGCCTGCCCTAATTCCACTTTTTTGGCAGGTGTCAGTGCGTAGTTATCCATTGAGGGATCTGTAATGGTGACTGCCAGTCCCAGATCCTGGAAAAAGCCTTTTTCCTGAGCAATGAAAAAGCCAATGTGGTTAATGTTAGGGGTCCAGTCTAAGGCAAGGCTAAGTTTTTCCATCATAAAATGTCTAGTGTACCCCAGAATAAGAGATTTATGGGAAAAACTGTTTGGGATTCTCAGAAATCCCTAGCTCCCTGCCATCGAACAAGCTGAGTATGTAACTGCTAGGATTAGCCAGCAGCGCGGAGTCCGTGGAAGAATTTCTGTACTATGCTCTCTACTTCAGAAAAGGTTCTATACGTACTGACGGTAAACCCCTCACAACCCATGATCATAGCTGATAATCGTTTTCCTTCTTGGGGTCTGTACAGACAAAGAACTGGCATTTTCCCCTCAGCTTTTCCTAGCTCATAGCCCACCCCTAGGCTAGGGGTAGTGACTTCTGCTACTAGTACATCTGCAGAAGATAACCAGTTCATGTCTCGTTCATAGATATACTGGTCTGAGGGGCCATCCTCTCCCTCTGAAGTTAAGGAAGGATCTGCTACGTGCTCAGTTAAGACTGTCCCGTACGCTTCAAGCAGCTTAATGATTTGTAGGTATAGATCTTTATCCTGACGGCCTCCACGAATAGAACCTGCGAAGTAGATATTCATTATCAAAAATCCCTAATTAGTCTCTGTTCAACTAATTAGGGAGCTATTCAGCGGAGACGGAGGGATTCGAACCCCCGGTACCTCGCGGTACAATGGTTTTCAAGACCACCGCATTCGACCACTCTGCCACGTCTCCGGGATGAAATTACAACGCTTTTCTTGATTGGCAAGGGGTGAATGAAGTTTTTCTCACATTAAGACTATCTTTTCAGTCTCTTAGTCTTGGATAAGCTTATTGCTTAAGCAGCTTAAAAGCCCTGGATTTTCCTTGTTTATCTGAGACTAAGGCCCAGTAAACCCCTATGGGCCAGTTGAGGGTAGACAGCTCTGCCTTAGCCTGTGTCAGAGAAATATCCATCTGACCCATGACCTGCCCTATGCTATTGATCACCCTGATTTCTTTTACTTGAGAATTTCTCCACCTAATGGTTAGCTTATCCTGAACAGGGTTTTGGACATAAATGCTAGCTTGAGAGATCTGATCTGATATACTGGTACTGAGGATAGGAAGCCCTAATTCTATAGTAACCGGCAGATGATCAGAAAACTGCTTGAGGGCTGCACAAACAGTGGTAGAGACGGGGCCATCACTACTACATCTGAGTTCTCTGTCATAGCTATCTCCTCCATTCCCAAACACCTCATAGGAACCTTCCTGATAGAATACGCCACGGGATTCTCTTCTTATAGCATTGGATAAAAGAATTATGTCAAATCTGTCATCTAACCCTCCTGCTACCCCACAGTCAGGGCTAACCGTACGAGGAGATTGGGTATGTACCAGGGTGTGGGTAGGGCCATTCCAGTTGTTCTCCTTTCCTGCAGGATCATAGAAGTCTATTTCCTGGTCAGTCTGTTTGACCAGGTTTTGAAAGGCGGCTTCACTGGCACTGGAAAAATTAAAATCTCCACTTAAGATCACGTGCCGTCCCCTCCCCTTTCTATCCATCCAGTCAATGATATTAGTGGTGGCTTGAGACCGTTGGGCCCGATCCGAGCTGCTATCACTGGCTTTCAAGTGCCCCACTATGAAGTACAGAAATAACGTATCTCTCGTGCCTACACTTTCTCTATCAAAGAGGGTATACACATTCACATCTCTGGGGCTAGCTTCTATTACTTCTACTCCTACATACCCCAACTTATCCCTTCTGTAAAAGATATTATTGACAAATATGCCACCTGCTTCATTTGTCAATTCTCCATATTCTATTTGATCTGTATAAGTAAATCCGAGTTCTCTCACTCTGTTAGAGAAGGCCTCTGAAGGTAGGATTTCATTGACAGTCATAACATCAGGCCGTGATGCTTCCAGGATGGTACTTAGCCAGCCATCTTTTTGAGTGAAGGTAGGTCCACAGTCCTGATCTCCATACCTAAGGAGATTATAGTGCATGATCTTCAGGCTTCTCTGAGCCTGGAGCTGAGAGGGGATACTACATACTAACAGCAAAAAAGTGTTTGCGAGAATGAGCAGAAATCTATGCATGTATTGTTGAGGTTTAAGCTTACGTCAAGGGTGAATAGAAGACCATGATGTGAAGTAACCACTAATTTTTGATCTTTACCCTAAGCCCAAGTCCTGGTAAGTAAGTCTCTCCTTAGTTCCTGCCTGCATAAGCAGGAAGTAGTTGTGTTTTTCTCGTTCAGACATATAGGGAAGAATATCTTCAAGGGAGTCTCTCTTCCTTATTTTAGTATACCATTCTCTTTTAGCAAAATATTTTTTCCAGTAGTTCTGCTTAAAATTATATCCGTGCCTGGCTAGTAATTCCTTGATCATGAAGGTACGATCATTAGGATGCATGGCTAATACGTCCTGAGTACTCAAGAATAATTCAGAACTTTCAGGATATACTCCTGGATAGGTAGAGCGTTCCCAGTCTCCCAGAAAGGTAGAAACGGGATCTGAATATAATGCCTCTATTAGTAACCTTCTAGCAGAGACAAAGCGCTTACTCCAGTAAGAATCTCTCATTTTACTGGTAGTTACCCCCTTGGAGGAAGAACTATGGATAAATTTAATAGGTTCTCCCGGATAAGAAATGACTATCCCTACATGCCCTATTTTTTCTCCCATTTTAAAGAATACCATATCCCCTCTTCTGAGGTTAATGATGGAAACGGGGTCTCCTATTTCTGCCTGCTCATAAGAGGTTCTCGGAAGCTCTTTACCCACTTCTTGATAGCATATCTGCATTAGCCTGGAGCAGTCTATCCCATTATAGTTATAGGGAGTTCCTGTATAGCTCTCAGCTGTACTAATGACTGTTTCTATATCTTCTGCTATATCCTGAGCCCATCCAGAAAAGAACCCTCCTAAGAGAAAGAGGCTTAACAGTGCGGTAGGTTGAAGTCTTTGAATAAGCATAAGGGGAGTTTTGAACCTAATACGTTAAGTTCTCATAAAATATCCATCCTACAAATGAAAATTATCCACCTATTGTGGACATAGATTCTGTTACGGGTTTCCCTTTCCCACGGTTACGCTCTGCCTCAAATCCATTTTTAGCCCTCTTTCCGCAAACAGCTCTAAGAATATAAGCTATCTCCTCATCAGAACTACCCTCTCTAAGGTGATCTCTCAAATTCAATACCCCCTTATCATACAGACAGGTCTTCAAGCTCCCCTGAGGGGTAATCCTGATCCTGTTGCAGCTTCCACAGAAAGTACGTGAGAATGCCGCGATGATACCAATATTCCCTTTGGCTCCCGGAATACGATAATGAGTAGCCGTATCATTTATATCATTCTCCGCTTTCTCTAGAGAAGGATACCTGCTTTTTATAGTATCCAGGATCTTGCGGTGGTTCCAACTAAGGGCGGCGTAATTAGCTCCGTTTCCGTTAAAGGGCATTTCTTCTATAAACCTGACTGACACGGGATGTTCTAGGCTGTAGGCTGCTAAATCCAGAATATCTTCTGTATTCTTGCCCTCCATAATGACAGCATTTATCTTGGTTTTGATCCCACTTTCTATGAGGGCTTCCAGGCATTTCATAACCTTGGGCAGTTCATCTCTACGGGTAATCATCTTAAAACGCTCCCTATCTAAGGTATCCAGGCTTAAGTTGACGGACTTTACTCCTATATCTGTTAACCTGGGAATATAGGGCGTGGTCAATACCCCATTAGTAGTAATGTGGATGCTACTGATGCCATCCATTTCGGATATAGTTTCCAGAAAGTGGATGAGGTCCTTTCTAATAAATGGTTCTCCTCCTGTAATCCTTACCTTATATATGCCCATTTGCCCCATAATTTGGAGCAGGCGGATCATCTCCTCATAGGTTAGTAGTTCCTTTCTGGGTAGATACTGTATCCCCTCTGCAGGCATACAATAGAAGCATCTCAAGTTACACCTGTCTGTGACAGCTAACCTGACATACTCTATGGGCCTTCCATGGTTATCTATAATAGGGTCCATTGCCGTACAAAAAGTGTTGGGCGCCTCCAGTAAGCGCTTCTCCTAATTGGTAAATAATAAGCGGATAAGCACCGATAATTCTATAAATTACGAAAATCCTTATAAGACTGTTTGCTTACGCTCAATATGGACTATAAAATCATCTGCTTTGGTATAGCAAAGGACATTTTAGGGAAGAGAGAAGTAATCCTCAGCCTTCCTGATAACCTAACGGTAGCTCAATTCAAACAAATGATAGAAGAGAGATATCCCAAACTGGTGGGACTTGCCAGTATGAAAATAGCGGTCAATGAAAGCTATGCTTCTTCTGACCAGCTTATCCAACCCACGGATGAGATTGTGTTAATTCCCCCTGTAAGTGGAGGTTAAGCCTCCCTTTTGAAATCTCTTTTCCCACCCGTTTTCTCTATCAATCGGGTTTCCTGAATCAGGATGTCATGAGATACCGCCTTACACATATCATAAATGGTGAGTGCTGCTACCGTAGCAGCTGCCAATGCCTCCATTTCTACTCCTGTTTTCCCTATTGTTTTCACTTTAGCATCTATTAACACTGCCTCTCGGTTTGCCACATTAATGTCTAGCTTAATACTGTGAATAGGGAGGGGATGACAGAGGGGGATAAGTTCACTTGTTTTTTTGGCTCCCATGATGCCTGCCAATCTTGCGGTCTGAAATACTGGTCCTTTCTTCATGTGGATTTCCCCTTCTTCCAACATGGCCAGAATCTCTCTTCCTAACATCACCTTTGAACGAGCGTGAGCCATTCTTTCTGAATCTTTCTTTTGGCTAACATCTACCATACTTGCATGGCCTAGCGCGTCTACGTGAGACAATTTCTTTTCCTGATCTTCCATCCTTACGATTAACCCCTTAATATGTTAACTACCTTTTCTCTAAGGTACTATATTTTTTTCTTGAGTTTATCCATAAGCATCACGAACGGTTTAGTATTCTGCATGATATAAAAATGCAAATAGGGAGTTCCGGCCTCAAGGAGCTTTAGGGCTTGCTGGTAGGCCCACTCAACCCCTACCTGCATTTCCTGTTCTCTGCTTTTGGCAGCTTCCATACGGTTTATGAGCTCAGTGGGAATATCCACATAAAAGATAGCAGGTAACCTTCTTACTTGACGCTTAGAGGTAAGAATTTTCATACCGGGTATGAGCGGAATATTAATTTTCTGCTTTTGGGCTTCTTTCTTAAAACGCAGGAATTTATCAGCGTCAAAAAACATTTGGCTGACAGCGTAATGGGCGCCTGAATCCACCTTGTTTTTGAGCACTTTCAGATCGAAGTCTAGATTTGGGGCTTCAAAATGTTTTTCAGGATAGCAGCTTACCCCTATACAGAAATTTGTTTTAGCTGCATCAATAAGGTCATCTATATACTTCCCTTTATTCATACAGCTGACCTGCTTCACCAGATCAATGGCATACTCATTCGTACTCCTATCTTGTGGAATAGGTCTTGGAGAACGCTTATCACCCCTAATAGCTAATATATTTTCTATCCCCAGGTAGTTGAGCTCTATAAGGGCATCCTCTGTCTCTTCCCGGGTAAATCCCCCACATAAAATATGAGGAACAGGCTCCAGGTTATACTTGTATTTTATGGCCGCACATAAGCCGAACGTACCGGGACTTTTACGCTTTACCTTTTTTTTAAAACTACCATCTCCCATCTCTTCCCAAATGATCTCAGCGGCATGGCTGGTAACATTAATAAAGGGAGGACTAAATGGTAAAATAGATTCTACTGCTTTGTGGAGGCGAGCTATATTACTTCCTCTTTTAGGAGGGATAATTTCAACGCTTACAGTTGGATTCTTTACCTGTTCAAGGTGCTCAATTACTCTCATACTCAGATAGATTTACTGATTGCAAATTAACCTTAAAGCTGAGAATACCTAAAAGCTATTTTTATAAAAAATTTTCACTCCTAAGAATGTCTTATCGCGATAACCGGATCTACTACTGAGGCTATCCAGGAGGGGAGAAAACCGGAAACTACACCTATAATCCCTGATAGTCCTAACGCAATTCCTATATCCTTACTTGTAACAAATACATTGAATGGGAGCTCATTCTGAGTAATAAGAAATTGGACAATAGCCGTAACCCCAAACACCCCTATTAGTCCTAT
>JBCCLI010000218.1:0-10687 GCA_039026975.1 Bacteroidota bacterium
GCCCACATGGTAAGCACCACTGGGATGAAAGCCCATTTCCCCATAAAATACATGCCTATCCTGGCCGCCAGATGACAGCCAATGACTACTATAATGGGGGATAAAATGATCCATTGGGATTTTGATAAGGCTCTCATATGGGTTGATTTACATGTCTAACAAGCACTTTATACTACCTAGAGAATACTGCCGGGAAGAAAGAGATGCTTTAGGTGGGAGGTTTACTTAAACTATCAGCTACATATTGCTCAAAAACGGAAAGCCTGCTTTGATAATCGGGAAGATACTTTTGCCACTTCTGGTCGAATAGGTTAGCCAACTTAAGAAGGTACTTCAGGTTTTGGGCTGGCGTTTCAAAAGGCAGTTCCAAAGAAGAGATTGTAGGGGAGAGGTGTTCTTGTTTTCCAAATCTGTGAATATTTGTTCCTTCTGCTGCATCCCTTTCTATCATCTCAATCACCAAATACTCCTTCACTAATTCCAACATCAGGTGTAGCCCTATCAAATTGTCCCTTCGCATAAACTTCTTCACAGTCTGAAAGAAGAGAAACCAGATGTGTGAGGTTTTTTCTTGAGAATAAGTAAAAACGGGTTTGGGAGAATTCTGAATTTGCTTTTTCTCATGAAGTGAAGGCCCATAAAGAATCTTAAATCCTTCAGCTTTCTCTGGCCAGCTCTCCCCCCACTTTTTCTCAGAATAGAAACTGATATCGAGGAAGGCTACACCATTGTATGTATTCATGATAAGTCGTAAAGTGGCTGATTCTTGAGAATGATGAATTTCCTGAGCTATGATAGGGTAGAAGGTAGAGAGGTAGTCAAGCCAACCTTCATAATTAAATTCTGTCCATGCGCTGAGCGTAATTACTACATCTACATCAGACCAGAAGTCCGTAGACTCAGGAGTAAGCTGGGAACCTGTTAGGAGAATATGTTTGATATCGCCCTCATATTTTTTGAGAACATAGGTGCATATGCCCTGAATGAATGTCTGCATACCCTTAGGAGTTTGCCGGTTTTGCTAGCTCGAATAGCATCAGTTCTTCTGGGTCGTTGGGGAGGTTGATGAGTTTAGTGAATTCCATCCCCAGCTTCTTGAGTAGTTTCTGAGAAGGGAGGTTGGTCTGGGTGGTAATAGCCAGAATTTTGTGTAAGCTAAACTCACCGAAGGCAGCTTCTTTTACCCTTTGGGTAGCTTCAAAAGCATATCCTTTGCCTTCATAGGCAGGAAGTAAGGCAAAACCAATGTCTACCGCCGCTAAGCCTTCTCGTTCATACAACCCACTTACGCCCACCTTCTGCTGATCTTCTTTTCGTTCCACTACATAATTTCCATACCCTACTCGCTCAAATTGAGATAGCATTCTGGTCTGAATATATTCTTCCGCATCTTCTTTAGATCTCACATTTCTATCCCCAATATTGGCTAACCATCCTGGAGAATTTAGGAGCTCCACAAAAAAGGGTGCATCATCCAGTCGGCTGGGTCTGATAATAAGTCGGTCAGTTTCAAATTGGAGGAGGTGGTTCATCTGGCAGGATTTACTTGGATAATTCTTTTCTCACAGAAAAGCCTCAAATTAAAGGGTAAATCTGTAAGAATAATGAGAAAGATTCTCCTTTACACTGCCGCCAGCCTTGACGGATTTATCGCCAGAGAAGATGAGAGCCTGGACTGGTTAGATAATTTCTCCCATATAGAGGGGGAGGATTACGGCTACCAGCAGATGTATGCTTCCATAGATACGACTCTCATGGGTAATGGCACGTATAGGCTGGTCCAAAGCTTTGATGTCCCTTTTCCCTATCCGGATAAAACCAATTATGTATTCACAAAAGATTCTTCCCTCACAAAAGATGAGCACGTCCATTTCGTTTCAGGAGACATCATCAGCTTTGTAAAAGAGCTAAAAGCTCAGGAAGGGAAACATATCTGGTTGGTAGGGGGAGGTTAGATGAATGCTATGTGTCTGGAACAGGGTCTGATTGATGAGATTCATCTATCAGTCATCCCTATTTATTTAGGGCAAGGAATCCACCTGTTTAACCATTATGAAGGATCGTCTTATCTGAAGCTGATGGACCAGAAGACATACCCAAATGGAGCTGTCAAATTGATCTACGGAACAAACTGAGGCTACTCACTCAAGAAAAGATGATTATCTTATGAAATAGGAATTCTTGTAAAATGTCTGATTCAATTATTCTCCACCAAACTATTCAGGACTTATATGCGCACTTGGGCATTCCCATAGAGCAGGAGGCAGAATTCTCTATTCACAGAATTGAAGAGATACATGGGACGGAACCCATTAAGTCTCCCATCTTTAGGGCAAATTATTATTCCTTTCTCTTCATAGAATCTGGAAGTGGAAACTACACCTTTGACCAGCGGAAATTTGAAACCAAGCCCTATACCGTTTATTTCTCTAATCCAGGCCACTTAAAGTCATTTGAAACCTATGAGCACTATACGGGCCATATCATTTCTTTGTCAGAGGCATTCTTAAAAGAACAAATTCATCAAGACGTATTTGAAGACTTCCCTTTTCTCTTGGCAGAAGTAGTACCCCCCATTTACCTGACTCAAGAGGAATACCAACCTTACAAAGAGTTGCTGGCTCAAATGATGAAGGAAGCCTTAACTACCTCATCCTATAAGTATAAAATCCTGGCTAATTTATTTGTGGTAACCTTACTTAAGATCAAAGAGAGAGGTTGGCAAAGTTATGATCCTCTGGAAGAGGCAGACAGAGGCTCAACCATAGTGAATGATTTTAAGCAGAACCTGGAAAAGACTTACCGTAGTTTGGAGACATTTGAGGAACTCCCCCGGGTTCAGGATTACGCTGGCTGGCAGCAGTTACACCCTAGCTACTTCAATACAGTAATCAAGAGTAAAACAGGGAAGTCAGCCAACAACTGGATTGCAGAAAAGACACTTTCCGAGGCCAAGGCACTACTTACACACAGCCAGTACAGCATTAAGGAAATTGCCTACCAGTTGAAGTTTCACGAGCCTACTCACTTTAGTAAATTCTTTAAGAAACACACACAGCTTACCCCTAATGGGTACCGTAAGCAGGCTGTCTCTTAGAAATATACCTTACTAGCTATAAAATGTGCCTGTTCCGCCTTCCTGCTAGCTAATACCTTTGAATCATTATCATAAAATAATTAGCTATGAATACAACAGGAAAAATCGCATTGGTAACTGGTGGAAGCCGTGGATTAGGAAAAGATATGGCCATGAGTTTAGCCCAAAAAGGTCATCATGTAGTCTTGACTTATAACAGTCGTGATGATTTGGCAAAGGAAGTAGTCAGTGCCATTCAGGCTATGGGATTGAAGTCTGCAGCCCTTCAGCTTAGTGTATCAGACCCTTCTACCTTTGACAGTTTCTTTACAAACTTGGGTAATACTTTGAAGAGTGAATTTGGATCAGATCATTTTGACTTTCTAGTAAATAATGCTGGAATAGGCGTTCATGCCGGATTTAGTGAGACTACAGAAGAACAGTTTGACCTACTGATGAATATTCACTTCAAGAGCCCTTTTTTCTTAACTCAAAAGAGTTTGCCTATGATGAGAGAAGGCGGCTCAGTGGTAAATGTTTCCTCAGGCTTGGCTCGTTTTTCTCTTCCTGGTTATTCTGCCTATGGCGCCATGAAAGGAGGAATAGAGACCCTGACTAAGTATCAGGCCAGAGAGTTGGGAGAGAAAGGCATTCGCGTGAATGTGGTAGCACCCGGGGCTATAGAAACAGACTTTGGCGGAGGAGCTGTGAGAGATAATGCGGACTTGAATGCCTACGTATCTTCCGTTACGGCGCTTGGGAGGGCGGGATTGCCTAATGACATTGGCCCAGTGGTAGCTTACTTATGTAGCGAGGAAGCAAAGTGGGTTACTGGCCAAAGACTGGAAGCTTCAGGGGGCATGTTTTTGTAGAAGCTTACATCCAGGATATTCTCACTAAAGATAGGGAACTGAAAATGGCCCGAATCACTTAGTAGAGAAAATATTGCTAAGTGATTCGGGCATATCTGTTCATGGCTTCACAAGCTACTTGGAATGCCCTTCCTCGGGAGCTATGCATATGCTTAAAATAGAAAGCTTACCTCCCCCAAGGTAAAGTGGGAAATGGGTGGTAAAATGTACGGACTTGCTTATGTCTACAAAGACTGCTCCAAAAACTGTTGATACACATGCTGGAAATATTCTCATATAGAAGAAAATACTCCTTCTGATTCGTATTTGTATGTATATTATAAGAAAAACTTAGTGTAACCAAAGTGCCACATGTACTTCTCTTGTAGTAAAAGCCTGGTTCCTTTTTGCTCAGCTTTCATAGCTTTCTGGATGTATGTATGGGGAGGAAGCCTTCAAGCTGATTGGAGTGAAGCGCAAATTGATAGTATACGGAATAGTCTCACCTCAGTCCAGGATACTCAGTTAGTAAACAGCTATGTCCGCCTTGCTTCAAGTAGACTTGTTTCTGATGAGGATGCACTTAACTATGCACAGCTAGGGGTAGATCTAGCAGATTCCATAGGGTATGATGACGGGCAGATAAAGTTGACCTACCTCCTAGGACATTTAGCGCACCATTTCAGAAAGTATCAGAGTGCTGTTGAATTGTACAAAGAGGGTATATCTCTTGCCAAAGATGCAGGTACTGAAGGAGAGATTTTAAGAGGGTACAGGTATATAGTAAATCCCCTTTATCAGTTAAATCAGATGGATTCTTGCCTCATCTATAACGGACTATATCGTGAGCAAGCAGCAGAGATAGGGGATAGCCTAGCTATAGCTTCCTCCCACACAAGAGATGCGAACTACTATTTTCAGAAATCATTGACAGAGCTTTCTTTAGAAAGTTTTATTTCTGCGAGTCGGATTCTTGAAAGGCTCAGAGATACTACTGAGTTAATCAGATCCTATGGGAATATCGCCATGGTTTTAGAAAGAAAAGATGAGGATAAGGATGCGACTACTTACTACAGAAAAGCACTACAGCTAGGCTACCAAAGTGGGAAGTACTTGGAAATGGTTCCAGTACTGTTAAACATGTCTATCCTTTTTAAAAAGCAGCACCTGCTAGACTCTACAGAGTACAACCTTACCCTCGTCCAGGAAATCATTGATAAAAATTTATCACTTGATCATATAAGTAAACATGATTACCAAGACTATCAGATAGTCCTACATATTAATCAGGCAGCCTTAAAAGTAGAACAAGCTAAGTATGAGAAAGCACTATCCATCGCTAATACATTGCTTCAAGAGGAGGCTGTCATCGGGAATAAGTACTTCCATGCCAATGTACAGCAGGTCCTAGCAGAGGCTAATCTAGGATTGCAAAGGTATAGCGCAGCTCATGAACAAGCGGTTAAGGCCAGGGACTTTATGCAGGAGCTTTCCATAGAAGATGATATGCTTCAAGTCATGGAATTACTAGTCGAAATAGAGGTGGGAAGGGCAAACTTTGAAGCAGCATTTGAATATCAAAAAGCTTTCTTGGCAGTAAAGGATTCCCTCAGTAAAGCAGAAAGAAAGGAAGTCTATCAAGCATTAATGGTAGAATATGAAACAGAAAAGAGAGAGCGAGAAATAAATGAACTCAGACAACAACAGCTAGTAAATGAAAATAGCAGGAATCTGCTGCTTGCGGCTATAGTAGGTATTTCAATTGTAGCCCTACTGATCATTGTATTTCTGAGGTTTCGAGCTAGAAAAAACAGAGAATTACTTGAACAAAGTAGGGAGGTAGATCGAATGAAATCCCGTTTTTTTACCCAAATATCACATGAACTCCGTACGCCCCTAACCTTAATTCACGGGCCGCTAGAACAGCTAAGGGAGCAGGAGTCCTCTCCTGAAATGAAGGCTAAGGTAGACCTAATGTATGAAGGGACTACCAGGCTACTCCAACTAGTCAACAAGGTGATGGACCTCTCAAAGGTCCAAGCGGGAAAATTAGAACTTCAGGCTGCTCCTGTGCTGCTTACTCCTCTAATGGATTCTATTTTCTCTTTTTTTAGTTCCAGATCAGAAGAAAAGGAGGTTGACTATCAGCTCTTGGTCCCTACTCAAGAAATAGAGTTATACCTAGATGAAGATAAATTCCATCAGATCATGAGTAATTTGATTTCTAATGGGCTAAAATTTACGCCTAAGGGGGGGCAGCTACAGATTCAAGTCAAAGACTTGGAGACAAAAGTCCTAATAGAAGTAAGAGATAATGGGCCTGGCATTTCTCAAGTACAAAAAGAGCATATATTTAATCCCTACTTCCAGGGAACAGAAGCTGAGAAAACCAAAGAAGCTGGTACTGGAATTGGGCTAGCCTTAACCAAGGAATTAGTTGAACTACAAGGAGGAAGCATTAGCGTTGAAAGTGAAATTGGGAAAGGAAGTAATTTTATCTTGTATTTCCCTAAAGGGAAAGATCATCTGACAAATGATCAGTTGAATTATTTCAAAAGGTCTGCTTTAGAAAAACCTGCCTATCCAGCAGAAGCCCTATCAGTTTCCCCTCATGAAGCACAGGTAAATACTGACCTTCCACTCATCCTGATAGCAGAAGATATTCCTGCTATGCAAGTGTATCTGGAAAGTATCCTTAAAAATCAATACAGGACCCACTTTGCTTCTAATGGAGTAGAAGCCATGGAATTGGCAAAAACAGAAATGCCAGACCTTATAATATCTGATATCATGATGCCAGAAATGGATGGCATTTCTTTTATCAAGGCCTTAAAAGAAAATACGCAGACAGACCATATTCCAGTGATATTCCTTTCTGCCAAATCCTCCCCAGAAGACCGCCTACAAGGATGGGAACAGCAAGCTCATGCCTTTTTAACCAAACCTTTTAATCCCAGAGAATTGAAACTCATTGTAGAATCTGTACTCAAGAGTCAAGAAAAGATGCAGTTACGCTTCCAAGGAGAGATCATCCTACGACCCTCAGCATTAACTGTAAATTCTACTGAGGCCAAGTTTCTAACTAAGCTTACTGATTATCTGAAAGTCCATATGGACAACCCTGAACTATCAGTAGAAGAGCTATCATCAGTAATGGCCTTAAGTCGTTCTCAGTTTAATCGCAAACTCAAAGCACTTACAGGACAAACGCCTACCATGTTCATTAGGAATTTTCGTATGCAGAGGGCAAAGCAACTACTGGAAGGGGGATTTGGGAATGTATCAGAAATTGCAGACGCAGTCGGAATATCATCCCCGGCTTATTTCTCCAGGGTCTTTACTGAGACTTTTGGCGTAGCTCCCTCCCACTGGTCTCCTAAGATAAAAGAAGCGTAATGCAACCTAAAGGAAAGTATTTGCGACCTCAAGACAAGTATGACTAGGGTATCAAGGGGGAAGCTGTTTTAATGGAACAGGGAGACAGTAAATTGCGTCTTCCTCAAATGTATCTTTTTCTAATATGACTGAATTTAAAGGGGAGTATTCATCCTCCATTAACCTTTAAATTCTTAAGAATGAAAAAGTCCATTTCATCCTGCTTCTTGATGGGGTTGGTTTTCCCCTTCTTTGTACTGCTTAAACCTTTATGCGCACAAGTCAATGAAACTAATCCCATAAGATATTCTCGTAATCTCATTCAAGAGGAGGAGATTATCTTTTCCTACACACAGATTTCTTCCACTAACTCCTCACTGGCTGATTTTGTGAGTGAATACTATAAACCCAATGTAACCAGCGGGGAAAATGATCCTCTTTCTTTAATAAAATCTGAGAAGGATATAGCAGATAATCTTCCAGCAGGACCTGCCGCCACCTCCATAGTTACAGGAAACTTTTTTGGGGATGAGTATGGAGAAGGAATAGTCCATGCTTTTATAGGGAATGATGAGGGTAGTCCCCATGTTATCCTCGTAGCTGACCTTATTAAGCGGTTTGCTAGTAACTCAATTTCATTAGGAGAGAATGTACACATAGTGGGGCCTGTGCTTAATACGGGTAGTCAATTGGCGCGGGTAGCACTTGCAGCAGGAAACTTTGATGATGATGATGAGTATGAATTAGCAGTAGTATTTCATGCAGAAGATGAGCGGCTCCACATGGAGCTATTTGACCTAAGCATCACCTTAGAGGGAGATATGGGTAGCATCTCTTTTAGCCAGCTAAGAGCTACTACTTTCACCTCAGAAATCAATGATAGGAAGTACATTAAAGGATTTGATGCCACAGAAGTAGATCTAGACTTTGATGGGATAGATGAACTTGCTGTGGGGTATATAGATGATGAGGGGATACTGAATATTGCCCTATTTGAGACAGATAGTGAAATTTTTCAGTCCCCTTCTAACGAAATTTTATTTACTCCTGAGTTAGATCCCTGCTTTGGAACATCAGAATTATTTGGATATGAGAACCTCAGCTTAGGGATAGCCTCCGGTGAGTTAAGCACGGGTTTTTTTGGGGAAGAGCTGGTATTAGCTGCTCATTTTGGAATTCCTGGTAGTTCTGGTAGCCCTGGAGCCAATCGGGGGCTATACGTTTTTCCCATTAGGACTAGCTTAGTGCCTGGCACTGGAGAAAGACTACTCGTTAAAGACTGGTGTGAGGGATTAGATGAGCCCTTTTACTTTACAAATGATGACCAACTTCTTACAGAGGGAGAACTAGCCTTTGATGTAGCTACTGGTGATATAGATGGGACCTTAGATGATGAAAGCGTAGTAGTATTTGGGAACAGGGTGATTGTACTAGATTTTTTGAAAGGCCAACGAACCTCCCAAGAAGACTACTTACTCCCCAGTGAACTAGCTTCCTTTAACATTAGTGTTTCGCCCTTAGTGGGGAATGCCGGAGGAGAAGGTACCTATGCAGATAATTTTTTGGATGTAGGAAATATAGACCCTTTAGTAGGGAATTTTGGTTCAGATTTTAGGGCAGAAATACTCATTGGAAAAAATTTTCTTGAGTTAACGGATTTTATTAATGGCAGATTCGAGCAGCATTTCGAACTTACGGTATACGGCTTTGAGGAATCAGGGTCTCAAGGGGCTATAAATTTTCAGCAACCCATCATTCGGGCTAAAAAGGAGATGATAGCTCCTTCTGAAGCAGGTGAGTATCGCGCTAGGAGATTTACAGCAGTATTAGGAGATGTAGACGGAGGAAGTGTTATCCTAGGTGATCCGAGAAGGACTGAGGTGGCTGACATCTTGAACCCTTCTCTCATCATGAATGCGCCTCCTACCCACTTTGACGTATTTGGGGCCACCAGCTATGATGTCTCTAATCTGTATGATGCTGGAGAAGCTGTACCCAGCGCTTTTGTGGATCACTTCTTCTCCCAGTATACCAGTCTGACAACATCTAGCTTTACTTTTAACACTTCCTTTACCACTGACTATTCACTTTCAGCAGATGTGGAGGCCTCATTTGCTGCTTCAGGTTTCAGCATAGGAGGTAAATTTTCTCAAACCTACGGGAAAAGATTCACCAATTTTGAAGAGAATGAAAAAGTATTTTCTATCACTAATGTAGAACAAGCCCAGCGGGATGATCAATTACTAGCTTACAAAGTAAGTTATAGTGTGTTCGAATATCCTGTTTACCGTTTAGGAGAAACCACAGACCTTACACATGTAGTAGTAGTCATCCCTAAGGAGGTAAGAGAGACTTTTATCTCCGCTCGTAGTCCATCTGGTAACTATAGACCTGATCACCAGCATGGGAATCTCTTTTCTTATCCTTCCTCCTTGATGGATTTAGACATCAACTTTACCTCTCCTCAGGTGTTTGAAGGACTTAAGTCCAGGGAAATTTCAAAGCTATCAGGTGGAGGCTCAGGGTTTACGGTTACCCAATCCCAGTCTACCATGCAGGGCGTAGAAGAAGAAATAAGTACCTCCACTACTGTAGGCGCAAATATAGGGGGCGCTTTTAAAGGGGTAGGGCTGGATGTAAGTGTGGAAGGAACCTATTCTACTGCTGAGCTGACTAACAGAACCTCTTCTTACCGGCAAGATGTGGAGTTGACAGGGGCATATGGTCAAGGGGAAGACATAACTATCCCTGGCGACTATTCTTACTTCCTAACGCCAATAGTATATTGGGACGCTGGTGGAGCGTTAACACTAGACTATCTAGTAGATATCAGTAAACTGGGTTTCTTTCAGTCATTCTATAATAGCTACGATCCTGCCTTTCTACTACTAGAACCATTCAAAACCCAAAAAGGGCTAGATTCAGTTTCGACTTATAATGATACTGACCGATACCAGACCCGAGAGATATTCTTTAGCACCAGACCTACACCAGGAGACTCAATTGATATATTTGCAAGAATTCACAACTATGGATATCTATCTACCCCCATAGATACTTTTGTAGAAGTGGCTTTTTTCTACTTAGATCCAGAGGGTTCTGCTCAGCTAGAAAGTATAGGTAAGACTACTATCCGGCAAAGTTTCCTGGGGAGAGATGATGCACTTGATAGGGAAGTCATTAGTATACCCTGGCGAGTTCCCGCTAATCTAGGAAGTAACACTAAGCTAGTAGCTATCATTGACCCTGATGATAGACTTAAAGAAGAAATCCATGATTACCCAGAGGGTAATGGAGTTTCTAATAACATTGGCTGGACATGTTTATTTCTTCCTAATTGTGAGATAACAGAAGATCAATCCGTATTTTTCTCTGGCAGTGTAAC
>JBCCLI010000219.1:0-10683 GCA_039026975.1 Bacteroidota bacterium
GGAGAAATTGATTCTCCCGTAAAGAAGAATGCCTACGGAGAGAAGTGCTTCCTACAGATAGCGGCTATTCAACAGGATGATGAATTGACCTATTGTAAGGGGAAAGTATTGCTGTATTTTCCAAGAGGACAAGGGGTTACCCACAGTAGATTTGATAGCATTTGGGTTAAAGGGAGCATAAAAAAGGTTAAGAGTAAATATCCGTCTTACCTAAGCTATTTACACAAGAAAGGAATTACCCACTGTCTGTTCGCTAGTGATACCCACCGCCAGGGAAGTAGGAAAGGACCCCTGTATTGGAGTCAGTACGCCCAAAAGTATTTGTCTGCTAAGCTAGTTGGTTTCCTGGGAGACACTACCACTCAGTCCATAGGACTAGCTATTACCATAGGAGATAAGGAGAACTTAAGCCCAGAGATCAGGGAGGTATTTAGCCATACTGGAGCCAGCCATATTTTAGCCATTTCCGGCTTGCATGTGGGTATTATTTACCTAGTCCTCACTAGCATACTAAGTTTCTTACACGCCTTCAGGGGTGGAAAAAAAATAAAGTACGTATTGATTCTTCTGAGTTTGCAAGCATATATGTTTATCACAGGTGCCAGCCCGGCAGTGGTGAGGGCAGTCATTATGTTTTCCACCATATTAATATTTCAGCTGTCTTCCTTGCGCTACCATATCTTAAATGTAGTAGCCCTTTCTGCCCTGGTTCAGCTAGTCATACACCCGGATATTCTCTATGAAGTAGGATTTCAGCTTTCCTACCTGGCAGTGATAGGCATTGTTTGGGCCTATCCATACTTTGAGAAAATATTTGAAGAGGAAAGTTGGCTGGTAAAAAGCTTCATGGCCACCTTAGGAGTATCTCTATTTGCAAGCTTATTTACTGCTCCTGTCATCTGGATGGTATTTGGACAGTTCCCCACTTATTTCCTCCTCACAAACCTGCTTTTAACCATTGTAAGTTTTATAACGGTGTTAAGCGGTTTTGTAACCCTTTGCCTGCTGTGGTATAGTCCACTAGCAGCGCTCACTGGTTGGATTTGTCAAAAGAGTATTTGGCTCATGGTCTGCATATGTGAGTGGGTGATTTCTTTACCCTCCCCACTTATTGAGGTCAGGGACGTGGATCCCCTGGCCCTACTGTTGCTGGCTGGGCAGCTGATGTTAGTCGTAGCCTGTGTGGTTTGGGTAAAAGGGAAGAAAAGAGGGGAAGAGGGTCCTTTTGATTCTAAAGGCATCCATTTTCAGAAAAAATAAGTCTATAGGAGGAAGCAAAGTTTGTAATTGTGGCAGGCTATTTCCATTTTACCTCTTAATCCTGTTGGTGTATAGGTTAACGTTTACATGTTGAGAAGGCATTCAGTTAAACTACTTACCTATTTCTTATTGTTGCTGGGGACACCCGTTTTCAGTCAGCCTGATACGCTTAAGGTAGATAGCATAGACTTATCCTCTTTCTATGACATGCCGCTGGAGGGCCTTGATTCCCTTAGTGGCGTAGAGGCTAAAAGTGAACTGGAGAAAGTCCTGAACAGCCTGGTAAAAGTAGCCTCTCAGAAATCTCAAAAAACCCGGAACTCACCGGGAATAGTTACCCTTATTACAGAAGAAGAAATAAAGAACTCAGGTGCCAGAGACTTAATTGATGTCTTGAGAATGGTTCCGGGCTTTACCTTTGGGACTGATGAAGCAGGAAGGGTAGGGGTAGGCCTCAGGGGTAACTGGGCCAATGAAGGAAAGGTTCTCCTGCTGATAGATGGGCAGGAGATGAATGATGTATACCAATCCAATCTTTCCTTTGGGAACCATTATCCGGTAGATTTAATTAAGCGGATAGAGGTCATAAGAGGGCCAGGAACAGCTATTTATGGAGGGTTTGCAGAGTATGCCGTGATTAATATAGTCACTTTGAGTGGGGAGGCTTTCAGCGGGTTGAAGACAGAGTGGATCTATGGGAATATGAAAGATACCCGTGGGAGGTTTAATCGCTATTTCTATGTGGGGAAAAACTGGAAGAACCTGAGTATTAACTTTACCACTTATTCAGGAGATGGACAGCGGAGTGACCGACCACACTTTGGACAATATAGACAGGAGCTAATTGACTCCCTAGGGGTAGGTCGGTTTGTCTCCCTGGCAGATGAATCAGATTTAGATCCTTCCTTTACTAACTTTTATGTTAAGTGGAAAAACCTAAGTGTCAGGTCCACCATAGACCTGTACAAGATTCAGGATATTACTACCTTAAATGAATTAGATGAACGCCCGGAGAAGTTTGGACTACGGTCAGGGTTCACAGAGATCAAATATGTGTGGGAACCTACTGATAGGCTAACGGTAACCCCCCAATATAGTAATACCTTGCAGTTTCCGGAGTTCACGGGATTAAATGTGCCAGACTCAGTGATAGGTGATCAAAGAGATAACCAGCTTTCCAGAAATAAGCTGAGTATTACGGCAGACTATGATGTAAATCACAGGATGAATCTCTTAGGGGGAGTAGGAGCCTTTGTAGATTTTGCACGTGCTGAAGGTTTGTTGACCCCTTTTCCCTTAGGGACTAACAACACCACAGAGCGTTTCACTAATATCTTTGCCTTTGCACAAGGTATATTCAGGACGCCTTTTGTGAATATAACCTCCGGGATAAGATTTGATTTTAATACCCGTTTTAGTGCGGCTGTAGCACCTCGGGTAGCCTTAACTAAATCATTTAATAAGTTCCACTTTAAGCTATTGACTAGTGGAGCTTTCAGGGCTCCTACCGTGGGAAATATAGCCCAAAACTTTGAGGGAGATTTTAGGCTCACTCCAGATAGCACCTCTATCAGCTTAATCAATGCCAGGAACCTGGAACCTGAATATACCTTTGCTTTTGAGGCAGAGCTGGGCTATCAATTCAGTGATAATGCCATTCTTACAGTAAACGGTTTTAACATACTGACCTTTGATCCCATTGTGTACAGAGGATTCCAACCTCAGGAACTAATAGACTTGTTTGGAGAAGACTCTTTCATTTTTGGGTATACTAATGAGGAGGAGGCCGGTACCTACGGGGCAGAGGCAGAATTTAGGGTAAAAGACCAGTGGGGATACTTTAACCTCAATTATGCCTACTACTCTGCTTCAGGTAGGGCCATACCAGAGACCTATCAGGTGAGAACTTTTTCCTTCCTCCCTGACGAGCGGGAATTAGTATCTAACTCACAACTATTAGCCTTCTCTCAGCATCGAGCTAATATGAGTTTGGGTATTAATGTAGACAGAACCTCTACCCTTACCCTTACTTCAAGCTATTTTGGAAAGCGCTTTGGCTATGATGTACAGGAGGGGTTTGGGCCTAGTGGGGTTACGGGAGAGCTGGTAGAGATAGAACCACAGATCATGGTCAATGCATTTTTATATGTGAAAGACATCTTATTTGATAATCTGAATGTAGGAATAGGCATGTATAACATCCTAAATACCGAGTATAAGTTTTATCAACCATATTTTGGCCTTCAGCCTCCGGTGCCAGGGCCTTCTAGAGAATTTGTGTTCAAGATCAGTTTTGGTCTGAACTTCAGTGATGACAGAGAAGACAAGTAATAGCCACCTACCTCACCTCAGGAAAAGAGGGAGACACCTACTGGTCCACTATGGACTAAGGGGATGGCAGCCGCATTTTCTGGTTTCTGCTAAGCTGTGGGGATTGGTGCTGGCAGGTCTTTTTATGTGTGCTTCTCTACAGGCCCAGCGGATTAACTACAAGTCCCAATCTCTACTGATTTATAAGTTTTCTCTTTACGTTAGCTGGCCGGAAGATGCCATCGGAGATACGCTCTATATAGGCGTATATGGAAATTCTCCTATTCTATCAGAACTTAAGCTGATGTCTTCTATTAAAAAAGCTGGTGGAGGGAGGCCTATTTCAGTTATACCTATAAACTCTGCTGCAGATATGCGAAAAGTCCACATCCTGTATCTGGCCTCTTCCAGAAGTAGAGAATTACGCTCCCTTGTGCAGCAGATGAAAGATCAGTCTGTCCTTATAGTAGCAGAAAGAGGTGGCTTGGCTAGAAAGGGTGCCTGTATCAACTTTATCCTGATGGAAGATGATACCCTAAGGTATGAATATAATATACAGGAACTTGAAAACAGACGCTTAGAAATGTCTGAGGAGTTTACCCGCTTCGGATTTAAAGTGAACTAGAATGATATGAAGCAGACTGTCCTGTGGCTTGTCTTTATAGCTGTATGCGTCCTCCAGGGACTCAGCGGGGCGCTTATGGCCCAGGATGAAAGTGCTAACCTTAAATTTATCACTACAGAAAACGGACTGAGTGAGAACTTTGTTACAGCTATTCTCAGAGATCAGAAAGGCTTTATGTGGTTTGGGACCACCAGGGGCCTAAACCGCTATGATGGACATGGATTTAAGGTCTTTTATGCAGACCCCTCTACAGAAGACTCACTTTCAGGAAACTTTATCCGTTCTCTTTTTCAAGATGAGAATGGGTATATATGGGTGGGGACTGAAGGAAGAGGGATAAATATCTATGATCCAGAATTAGAGATATTTGAACATTATAAAAAGGAAGAAGGAGGTAAGAACACCCTTCCAGATAATACCATCCTCAGCATTATGGAGGATCATACCGGCAGGGTTTGGCTAGGGACTAAAAAGGGAATTTGTTATTGGTTGCCGGAAGAGAAAGCTTTCAAGCAGATGGAGTTGCCACTGGACTCTCCCAGAATAGGGACCAAGGTGATCAACTGTATGCATGAAGATGACACCCGCAAAATCTGGCTAGGTACTGATGCCGGTTTATACAGGTGGGATCCTGCCACTGATAAGCTAGATGTATACTTACAGGATGAGGAAAGTAAAGGTGCCCTGCCAGATGACCAAGTCCAGAGCTTCTATGAAAGTCCCTCAGGCTTACTTTATGTAGGTACCCGTAGGGGGTTAGGGATCATGGCCCTACCTTATTACCAACGGCGAGCAGGTGAAAGTGGGGGAGATGCCAGATGGTTAGCCCTGGACTTTGTGCTAAATGAAGAGACCCAGTCTGATATTCAGATTATCAAGGGAGATAGAAAAGGGAATATTTGGATAGGAACCTTTGGGGGAGGGCTGATAAACTACCGTGAGGAAAATGGGAGAATGACTGAGTATAGACATAGCCGGAATGATCCCAATAGCCTGAGCAGTGATGACATCCTTTCCATAGAGCTAGACCCCTCAGGTATGGTATGGGTAGGGACCTACGAGGGCCTAAATGCCATGGACCTTACCAGAATTCAGTTTAATACGGTCTTACCTAATATCATCAGCCCGGATGGCCTACCGTCAAATGATGTATTCACAGCCACGGAAGATAATTTCGGTGGTCAGTGGATAGGAAATGACCATGGCCTTCTCAGGAGAAATAAGAAAACCGGAGAAACCTTTACCTGGACCCCCAGTGGAACAGAAGAAGTGGACTACTTAGATCCTTCCGTGTACGCTACACTAGTAGATGGGAAGGGAACCCTCTGGGTGGGTACCAGCCAGTTTGGTCTATTCTATGTTACGGAGGAAGAATTACGGGAGGAAACGTATCGTTTCCACCGCTTAAATGAGAAAAATCCCGCCTTTGAGCTACCCGGGGATGAAATTCTATGTCTGTTTGAAGACCGAGAAAAAAGGCTGTGGGTAGGAACATCAGACGGTATGGTTATACTGGACTGGGAAGCAGATAGCCTACTGCTCTATGAATCTGACTATGAGGATACTTCTACCCTAAGTGATAACACCATCCAGTGTGTCTATCAAGACATCAATGGGGTCTACTGGGTGGGAACCGCTAATGGGCTGAACCAGTATCTGCCGGAGAAGGGTACATTCCAGCGATATTTGGCAGAGGAGAATAAGGAAACTAATTCTCTTCAGTCTAGTAGTATTTATGCCCTTTATGAAGACACTAAAGGATATTTATGGATAGGAACAGATGGAGGAGGGATCTCCAGGATAGACCCTACTCGTGAGTCATGGGAAACCTTTACTACCCTGGATGGAGTGCCTGATGATGTAGTTTATGCCATCCTGGAAGATGAGGAAGGGAACCTATGGATAAGTACCAATGCCGGTCTGTGCAGGATCAAGCTATCAGAAAGCGTGGAAACGCCTGGCTTCATCATTTATAACCAGAAGGATAATGGGCTGATAAGCAACACCTTTAATATTGGAGCTGCCTACCTAAACCAGCTAGGATTTCTCTTCTTTGGCTCCAGTGAGGGCTTGGTATATTTTCACCTGGACTACTTACTGGAGAATGATGTTCCCCCTCCAGTAGTAGTGACAGACTTTCAGCTATTTTTTGAGGAAGTACTCGTAGATCCTAATGGAGACAGCCCCTTGAAAAAAAGCATTATAGAGACCAGACGCATAGAGCTAAACTCTTCTCAGAATGTTCTCTACTTTGAGTTTGCTGCCTTAAACTATGTTCAGTCAGAGGAGAATGAATACGCCTACATGCTGGAAAATGCTGACCAGGACTGGAACTACATTCAAGATAAGAGAAATGCCACTTTTACCTATCTGGACCCTGGCAGGTATATCTTCCGTGTAAAGGCAGCTAATAATGATGGAATATGGAATGAAGAAGGGGTAGCGGTAGAGGTGATTATCCACCCGCCTTTTTATGAGACCATATACTTTTACCTCATCATAGTAGGCTTGATAGTGCTGGGTATAGTAGGATATATTCGCCTGAGGGTAAGGAACCTGGAACAGAATAAGACCCGCTTGGAAAATATGGTTCAGGACCGTACGGAGGAACTTTCCCAGAAGACTCATGCACTGGAAAAAGCCTTGGTAACCCTGAAGTCAGCCCAAACCAAGCTGGTAGAATCAGAAAAAATGGCTTCCCTTGGACAGCTTACGGCTGGGGTAGCACATGAAATTAATAACCCCATCACCTTTGTCATAGGGAATGTAGGCCCCCTGAAACGGGATATTACGGATGTACTGGAAGTGCTGCAACAATATGATAAGACCATACAATCCCATAAGCTACAGTCCTACTTCCAACAAGTAGAAGAGACTAAGGAAGAGCTAGACTTCAGCTACATTTTAGAAGAAATTAGTGCGTTGCTCCAAGGTATAGAAGAGGGAGCTAACAGAACTTCCACCATAGTCAAGGGACTTAGAAACTTCTCAAGGCTAGATGAGGAGGAGATCAAGAATGCAAGTGTACATGAAGGCCTGGATTCTACGCTTCTCATCCTGAATAGCCAACTAAAAAATAGGATAGAGGTCATCAAGGACTATGGAGACATACCTGAGATCCTTTGCTTTCCTGGCAAACTAAACCAGGTATACATGAATATCATGTCTAATGCTATGCAGGCCATAGATGAAGAGGGGAGAGTATACCTAAAGACGTGGAGTAAAGAAGGTAGTGTGTTTATATCTATAAAAGATACGGGAGTTGGAATGACTGAAGAGGTTAAACAACGAATATTTGAACCATTCTTTACTACCAAGGACGTAGGGGAAGGGACAGGATTAGGACTATCAATTTCCTTTGGGATAATAGAACAACATCAAGGTAATATTATCGTAAATAGTGAAATAGGAAACGGAACAGAGTTTCTCATATCTCTCCCTATCACTGGACCAAAATAAACCATAACCTTCCTGTTTTATCATGTGAGCTACCTAAAGTATGGTAATTACTTCCCTTTCAAAAACTTTTCTGTCAAATCAATAAAATAAATCGAAAAAGAAATTAGTCAAATGGAAAAAACTTCCTAAATTTGACTTGTACTCCACAATTTAATAAATTAAATGCCTGTATAAATTAACAATCATCTTTTTAGTAAAGTACCTAAGAGGTTTTATTAGAAAAATATGATAGTTTATACTGCCGTTTTTTGTCATACATATTTTTAGAATTTTTATAACGTTCATTATTCATTTAATCCCTAACAATGACTCAAGCTGTAAAAACAGTTACCCACCCTGACCGAGAAATCTCTAAAGGGAAATGGGTACTAAAGCTGTATTATGTTTCAAAAGGCGAGACAAACGAAGGGGTAAACGGAGAATTATTTCTTGACAATAAGCCCGTTATGCCCAAACACGTGGGAGAAGTAGTCCCAACAGACCTTGGTGAAATGAAGTATTACTGTGACCCCGGAGAAAGGAAAATGCCCTTTGAATTTACAGGTTGGCTGTATGCTGATAGCAACGCCATCTCTATGTCCTGGGAATAACTCAGGAGCTTACAGCCGTGCTTAAATACGTAACTTTCCTGAAAACCCTCGATAGTATTTCCAGAGAAAGACTTTTGCGTTAAGCAGGCGCTCAGTAAAACAGAACAAGAAAAATATTCATTTTTTCATTAAATAGGCCGTTAACACCGGTCTATTTGCTTTTGATAGCATAACGTTTGCCGGTTCGTAGAATGAGCCACCTAGCCCTTCCAACTGTGCAAGTAATGCCTCCCATTCCGGATCATGGGTATCAAGTGTCTTATCTGATAAGGAAAATTCCTTCCCTATGCCTCTTACGTACGTTCTCATGATTAATACCCCCTCTTCCTTCAGCATCTGCCACATATGGTGTAAAGCAGTAGCATGCTCAGATGCCGGAATCTGATGGAGGAGTGCTATGGCTAGCACGGCATCATAGGTAGATTTCTGTTCAAGAGGAGAGAGAATATCCTTACATTGAAAAGAAGCCGGATCATAATGAGGATAGTCCTGCTGAAGTAAAGACCGGATATAGGAGATGGCTTCTTCATTTTTATCTATACCTGAGACCTTTACCCCATTGGCTAAAAAATAAGCTAAGTTCTTCCCATACCCACATCCTACCTCCATAACTTTCATCTCCTCATGCAGGTTTCCTTTCAGGATCTGGTCAAGAATCATCAAATCCATGCTACCTATGCTATGACTAAACTGTGAATCCATATGAAATTTCTCTAACATTACACCACAAACCTAAATAACCTAAGGATATGATCAGGAATGCCATGAAGGTAATGACCTTCATCTTTGTGGGGATAGTTCTCTTCCTCCTGGGTACGGGTGTATACCTATATGTTAAGAGCCCCCAGCTTCTCCAAATTTTAACTGGCTACAGTGCCAAAATAATGTGTAGCTGCCACTATATAGCAGAAAGACCCACTGATCACATCCTGGACCGAGAATTAGCATTCTATCGAAAATATGTAGATATAACTATTGAGGAAGAAAGTAAGGTAGTCACGGCCACTTCTGGTAAGGCAGTAAGTAAAGCCCTTTATCGTGAAGGACTTGGATGTAGCCTGATGGCAGATAAAAGTGTGGAAGAACTACAGTCCCAACTTGGTAAAGAAGTCCCTCAAGTCCAGCTTCCCCTAAGGAATGTAGCATGGCCCTTAGGGGATAGCATTCCTCCTTATACACCTTCAGGTGTAGACATGGAAGCGGTTGAATCGGCTGTAAGCTATGCCTTTTCTCCCACCAGTGAAGGAACTCCTAAAGGAACCCATGCAGTGGTAGTAGTGCATGACAGTATGCTCTTAGCTGAGCAGTATGGAGAGGGCTTTTCCCCTTCCATGCCACTTAAGGGATGGTCTATGACCAAAAGTGTTACGCAGGCCCTGACAGGGATTCTTGTAAGAGAAGGAAAACTAGATGTTTCCCAGCCGGCAGCAGTACCTCAATGGTATGAGAATGATCAGGACGCCAGACAGGCAGTAACCCTGGATCATTTACTGAGAATGAGCAGTGGACTGGAATTTTTTGAATTTTATTTCTGGTTGACAGATGCTGTGAAGATGCTCTTTATGCTGCCTGATGCTGCTGGGTATGCCTCTTCCCTTCCGCTAGAGAAAGAGCCAGATACCCATTGGTCTTATTCCAGTGGGACTACTAACATAGTATCGGGAATTATTCGGAGAACAGTAGGAGAAGAGCATTACTGGACCTTCCCACAAGATAGCCTCTTTAACCAGATAGGTATGCGGACAGCTACTATAGAACCAGATGCTAATGGCACCTTTGTAGGCTCCTCTTTTATGCATGCCACGCCTAGAGATTGGGCCAGGTTCGGATTACTTTATTTGTGGGAGGGTAACTGGATGGGAAAGCAGATTTTGGAAAAAGAGTGGGTACGCTATGCAGCTAGCCCTGGCCCTACTGCAGGGGGGATTTACGGCGCCCATTTTTGGGCTAATGCTCCTAACCCTGAGACAGGGGAAAAGCGTTGGCCTACTGTGCCTGATGACTTATACTTTGCCTCCGGTTTTGAAGGACAGTATGTATTTATCATTCCTTCCCGTAAGCTGGTGGTAGTACGGCTCGGTAGCACCCCAGAAAGAAAGAGGTTTAGTGAGGAAGTCTTCCTTTCTACGCTCTTGGAAGGTATTCCGGACTAAGACTATGTTTGAAACGCTAATGTAACCTCAACTTTGGTTAAGTCTGTGTTTATTTCCAGTGTTACGTCGCCTTCCGTCGGCCTTCCATATCAGCCTTGTGGACTCCATTTTGGCATTCGCCCCAACACGCTTTGTCCCGCCAATACAACGCTGCAAGCCGCCCACAATCGGTGGCGTGACGGCCGTCCCACCAAATACTTATCTTTTCAAACAAAGCAGCAATTCCCGGTTTAGGTTTTATCTACTTTACATGAGTTAATTTACTGATAATCAATTAATAGTATTA
>JBCCLI010000220.1:0-10576 GCA_039026975.1 Bacteroidota bacterium
GCTAATCTATTCCCGTCAAAAAAACGTATCTTGTAGGTAACATGAGGCAGATAACACTTAATATACCAGACTTTGTAGAGCTAAATGAGAAAGAACTACTCATAAGGCTATCTATCAAGTTATATGAAGAAGGGAAACTCTCAATAGGGCAGGCGGCTGAATTTGCTGGTTTTTCTAAAAGAGCCTTTATAGAGCTAATGGGAAACTACGGGGGCTCCGTCTTTAATTATCCTGCTTCAGACCTAAAGAGAGATGTCGCCAATGCCTGAGGCCGGAGTTATTATCTCAGATACCAGTTGTCTGATTGTCCTACGAAATATTGATGAGCTTACCCTATTACAAAAAGTCTATTCCTCTATCATTACCACTAAAGAGGTTGCTGATGAGTTTGGAGACGAATTTCCAGACTGGATTCTTATTAAGTCTCCAAAAGACCAACAAAAACAACAACTTTTATCTTTTCAGGTAGACAAGGGTGAGGCAAGCGCAATAGCCCTGGCAATGGAATTACCTACTGAAGCCATTATTCTTGATGATTATAAAGCCAGGCAACTTGCTGTTAAACTAGGGCTCCCTGTAACAGGAACTCTGGGAGTACTAATCAAAGCTAAAAATCAGGAAATTATTCCCTCAGTGATACCTATTCTGGAAAAACTTAAGCAAACTAACTTTCGAATCTCTAACCAACTTGTTGAAGAGGTCTTGGAGATGGCTGGGGAGAAATAACTGAAACTATTTAGAGTTGGTCTTTTACCAACAAGAGGAGATTGTAATTCCCTTTATGTGACTGGTAAGTCTTAATGTGACTGGTAAGTCTTACCAGTTTTTGTGAAGCCATTTTTACTAAGAAGTTGTTGGATATGGCCATTGGAGTCTTTTACAGTAGCATACTGCTTCATTTTTTGACTGGCGAGTTTCTTTGTAATCTGGTAGTGATTCAAAAGTAAGGATGGCTATTTGCAAAAATAAAAGAGACAGGCTAACATGGGTAAGACACAACTCAAACCTATGCTCACCTGTCCAAAATGTAATAGCTCCAAAGTAGTAAAAAACGGTAAAACTTACTACGACAAATAGAACCATAAGTGTAAAGATTGTGGAGGTCAGTTTGTTCTTCCGAAAGTAGGTCGAGTCTATACTAAAGAGTTCTTAATGAAGCAGTTACTGCTTGAAAGGGTTTCTATCCTTGGGATAGGAAGGATACTTGGGGAAGCATATGCTAGTGTATATTGAGAGGTAGTCTCCTTGATTCGTTCTTATGGAGAGTTCTTTGAAGTGGCCCAATTACCTAGTCAACATGAGGTAAAAGGGGTTGAGCTAGATGAGATGTGGACCTATGTTGGGAATAAAGAACAGAAAAGATGGGTTTGGTTAGCTAGGGATAGGAATAGTCCTCGAATTATCGGAATGGCAGTCGGGGACAGGAGTGCTGAAACGGGACAAATTCTGTGGGAGAGTATCCCAGAATCAGTTCGCAAAAGGGCTAAATTTTATACAGATCGGTGGGATACTTATGATCAATTTGTACCTGATAATCAGTGCATAAGCGATCACAAGCAGACTAATCATGTGGAAAGGACAAATAATACCTTCAGGCAGAGAATTGCTAGGCTAGTAAGAAGGACCCTTTCTTTCTCTAAGTGTCAGATCAATCTCGAATGCCAATTGAAGTTTTACATTATGGCACATAACGCATCCTTATAATTGAACCACTACCCAGAATATTATTCATCAGAATATGCGAATAATTAAATCCAGATCTATAGGAAAATTTATAAATCACCGAATATTTTACAAAGTCAATTTATCTGAAGAAAAGTTGATTATTTTGACAGTAGTTTATGGGAGCAGAGATCCTGGAACATTAGAGAAATTAATCAACAATAGATTAGTATAATTTTTTCCATCCTACCTTTTAGCCCCCCCCATGCAAAAACTCCTCTTCTTCCTAATCATCTTCTCTCTGTATGCATTCTCCCTCGCCCAAAAGCCTCGTGCCAGAGACTTAGGTGTTCCATTTGTGGGAGAAACAGGAGCGTTTAACGCCATCACAGACGTGAAAGGAATTGAGGTGGGCTATAGCACTATCATTTCCGGAGAAGGGGAGAATGTGGTAGGGAAGGGGCCTATAAGAACGGGTGTTACAGCCATCTTCCCCAGAGGAAAAGCGAAGAAATTCAGTCCTGTTTATGCCAACTGGTATAGCTTGAATGGGAATGGAGAAATGACAGGAACTACCTGGGTGACAGAATCAGGCTTTCTGGAAACGCCCATCATGATCACCAATACGAATAGTGTAGGAGAGGTGAGGCAGGCCGTCCTGAAATGGTTTGTGGATACAGACTGGTATAAAGGAGAAAACTGGTGGTATACCTATCCGGTAGTAGCCGAAACCTATGACGGCTTCCTGAATGATATTTACGGTTTTCATGTGAAGGAGAAGCATGTCTTGGAAGCCATAGAGAATGCCAATACGGGAAAAATCGCCGAGGGAAATGTAGGCGGAGGCACAGGTATGATGTGCTTAGGCTTTAAGGGAGGAACAGGTACTTCTTCCAGAGTACTCAAGCTAGAAGATACTTCTTACACTTTGGGAGCCCTTGTACAAGCCAATTTTGGCGCCAAAAGAAACCTGACCATAGCGGGAGTGCCTGTAGGACAGGAATTGATGGATACCCTCAACTATGAGCTCAAAGTGCCTCCTCAATCCAGCCGACAGGAGGGTGATGGTTCTATCATTGTAATTGTAGCTACTGATGCACCTTTATTGCCTCATCAACTTAAAAGAATAGCCCAAAGAATCCCTTTAGGAATAGGCATAGTTGGAGGAAGAGGTAGCAATGGCTCAGGAGACATATTTTTGGCCTTTTCGACTGCAAATGAGAATGCCTTTAACAGAGAGGAGACTACCACAGTAGAGACCATAGCTAACGATCAAATTAATCCCATTTTTGAAGCTACTGTTCAGGCTGTAGAAGAAGCCATCATCAATGCCATGGTAGCTGCAGAAACCATGGAAGGCATTAACGGTAATAAAGCCTATGCCCTTCCTCATGAATTACTACAAGAGGTACTGAGAAAGTATAACCGATTAGTAGAATAACAGGACTAGATGAATAGTACGAGCTTGATAGTTTTCTCCTAGAAGCCTTCATTTTCCTTCTCCTCATTTCTGAGGATTTTCCTCCCCCAAAATGAGGATTTTGGGCTTTCCTGGCCCTTTTTTCGTATCAATCCCCAACATTAGGCCGTAAGCTTAATCAGAGTTTACTTACAGTTTTCCTATCACTTTTAGCTTATATAAGTATTAACACTGACAGTGTTATTGGCATGATGCTGGCGTTTCAAAGCGTGCTAGCCCTGGCAAGATGTACTTCTCCCCCAACATGTTTTTTAATCACATTTTAACCAAAATCAATCATTATGTCCTATTCAATTAAAATTTATAAGCATACCAATTTCCGTGGTAGATCAGCAGAGTTACATGAAGGTGAATATGCTACAGTTCCTTCTTATGTAGGGAATGACCAAATCAGTTCCATCAAAGTATTACCTGGATACTATGCCCAGATCTATGAACATAGCGGCTTCAGAGGGAGATCTATTAACTTGTTCGAGGGGAATTACACCAACATTCCACACTGGAATGACAGGATTAGTTCTATCAAAGTATTCAAATACAATCATACCATGTTCCCATTGGTAGAGTTTTTTCAGGATTCAAATTTTAGGGGTTTTCGACTATCACTTGCAGGGACAGGACAGGAGACAGGGTACAATATGCCTTTTGTGAAGAATGACAGTATTTCGTCAATGAAAGTACCTGAGGGTACCAGGGTTATCTTGTTTGAGCACAGCCGTTTTAGGGGAAAGAATAGAGAATTTTCTAGTGGCGAGTATAAGAGCCTAAGTACTTTTGGTTGGAATGATAAGGTGTCAAGTGTCAAAATATTGATGTCTGATCTTAAGCTGATTAACATAGAATACCTTGATGAGGTAGAATTACCGAATGGATCTCCCATAGCCATTTCCAGTTCTACCAGAAATGAGACTGACATTCTTCAGGAAGCCTCAGTAGTGCTCAGTAGAGAATTGACAACCTCAAGTACACGTACCTGGAGTAATGCTACCATGGTCGGTATTTCAGTGAGTGTAAGTAGCAAGGTAGGAGTAAGTAAAGGCCCACTCTCAGCTGAAGTTTCTACTACCCTTACCACCACATTGGAAAACACTTTTACCATAGGGGAAGAAGAGTCAAAAAGTGAAACATTGCTATTTCAAAAGACGGTGGATTTTGATGTGCCGCCTAGATCAGTGGGTAAAGTGAGTATTATGCTCACCCCTAAAAAGTACAAAGTAAAGGCCAGATACACCTTCCAGTTAGAAGGAACAGATAAGATAGATACTCAGGAGGCAGAAATCTTTATTGAAACCTATCAAAAAGGGGAAGCTATCATTCAATCTGAACCTATCCCTGGAGAAGTATTGGAGGTATAAAATAGTTTCTGATAAAACTTTTATAATCATGTGTGCCAATAAGGGCAGTCTGTGGATTCAGATTGCCCTTGAGTTTTCAAGAAATAATAAGATCAGTTCGAAATACTCCCTATCCTTTTTTTCCATGCTTTGGCTACCATGTTTATGATGGTCTTTCTGGATAAGATACGTGTTATGAAAAGTATATACTTTCTCCCGGTAAGAGAAAAATGTTTTCCAGTCATAAAGGCATCTAATCCTTCTTGGGCAACCTCATCTGGGGATTTCATATCGGCCGTAGAAGTTTCTATCTCAGGATTAGCCACCTTCGCAAAGTTAGTAGCCGTTCCATCCGGACATAAGCAGTGAACTTTCACATTGGTTCCTTCAAGTTCTCCTACTAATCCTTCAGAAAAGCTTAGCACAAATGCCTTTGTGGCGGCATATACAGAAGAGTAAGGTACGGGAAGGAGGGAGGCAGTGGATCCTACATTGATGATGCCAGCCTCAGGCTTCTTTTTCATGTCTTCCATGAAAAGATAGGTAAGATCCATCAAGGCAGTAATATTCAGCTGTACCATATTATGGTATTCTTCCATACGGAATTCTGTGAAATCACCCCACTTCCCAAAACCAGCATTATTGATCAGTAGATCTATTTCTACTTGTTCTCTTTTGATTCGGTCATATAATTCCTGGCTGGCCCCACGGACACTCAAGTCCTTGGTGATGGGTAGTACCTTCACCTGATGCATATTGCTGATTTCATCTGCCATGAGCTCTAGCTGGGAAATTGTTCTGGCGACTATTACCAGATTCATTCCTTTAGATGCGAGTAGATAGGCAAAGGATTTTCCTATGCCTGAGGAAGCGCCCGTTACCAGGGCGGTTTTGTTTTGAAGATTCATGATGTGTGGGTTGTGGATTGTACGTTCTTAACTAAAGGTAAGGAAGCTTTTTAAGAAATAAGGGAGAAGAGAGCATATTTGCCTAATAGGAATAGGCTATTTCTTGGAAGCACTTTTTGGTGATAAATAATCCCTAGGGTAGTATCTAGACATTTTTCCTCTCTAAAAGCGACTTTTATGATGTGTGCTTATCTGAGAAGGAGGTATCTTCATAGAGCTATACTACTCAATTCCCAACTATGAGAACATACTTCCTCTCACATCTCGGCTGTTTCCTTTTGCTTCTATCTTATACTATTTCTCTGCCTGCTCAGTGGCAGTCCAGCGTCATTTGGCAGGATGAAGAGGGCCGATTGAATTATAAGAAGGATACACTGGGGAATCGAATTCCTAACTTCAGTTATGCTGGCTATAAAGGAGGGGGAATCCCTATTCCTGAAATTCCTCAGGTGCTAACCATTGGACCTGTAGAAGGAGATAATACAGCTCATATTCAGGCTGCTTTGGATTCTGTGGCTCGCTTACCTATGGATGATCAAGGACATAGAGGAGCGTTACAGTTAGATACTGGCAGATATGAGATACAGGGAATTCTCAGGATATCCACCAGTGGAGTAGTCCTAAGAGGGAGTGGAGATAGAGATGATCCTTCAGAAAATACTATCCTGGTAGGTGTTGCAAATACCCCTACCCAACGAACCCTGCTAATCGCGGGAGGTGGAAGCAGTAGCAGATGGAGTGGGAGAGTAGAGGGTACAACCAGCCTGGTACTGTCAGAAAAAGTGCTGGTTGGAGAGTACGCCATTAAGGTAGAGCATCCAGAGTATTACCAGGAAGGGGATAATGTGATTATCAACCACCCCTGTACGGAAGCCTGGCTAGAGGCCATAGAAGGGGGAGGCGCTGTATCCGAAGGACCCTGGTCAGTAAATAGCCAACCTCTAATTTTCAATAGGAGAATAGAATCCATTGAGGACAGCATACTTACCCTGGATGTTCCATTGTATAATACACTGGATAAATCTCTTTCTCCTACCTTTCTTTATACATATGACCGGGCAGGAATCCTTACAGAAATAGGGATAGAAGAGTTGAGAATAGAAATAGAGACGGCAGGTCCAGAAGATGAAGAACATGTATGGAATGCCTTGGGAATGGTACAGGTAGAGGATGCCTGGGTAAAGAACTGTAGCTTTTTACACTTCGGATTGGCGGGTGTATATACGGCTACTGCCAGCAGAATTACCATAGATAACTGTGAAGCGCTGGACCCAGTCTCTATCATAACCGGTGGGAGAAGATATAATTTCAACCTAAGTACCTCCTCCTCCCAGGTGCTTGTAAAAGATTGTCTGGCTTCTAACGGAAGACACCACTATGTGTCTAATGGAACGTCCTCAGTTTCTGGTAGCGTATTCCTAAACTGTGTTTCTCAGGCCGCTTATAATGCCAGTGAAGGCCATCGAAGGTGGAGCATGGGACTTCTATATGATAACCTGAGAGAGACGGAGGTTCGCACTTCCAGAATTTTACTGGGCTTGTATAATAGGGGAGACTACGGAACCGCCCACGGTTGGTCTGCAGCCCACTCTGTAGCCTGGAATTGTAATATGGGAGGCGCAAAGTTGGTTGTCCAGAAACCTCCAACAGCGCAGAATTATGCCATTGGTTGCAGGGGACTAGTTAATGGAAATGGTCCATGGCCAGGAGAGGTAGGATTTATAGAAGGAACAGGGGAATCTATGCTGCATCTTCCTTCCCTATATCTTGCACAGTTAGACGCCAGACTGGCGGGGAAACAGTCTGTCATCACTAGTTTAGCAGGAGATAGGGGGAAACCTCTCTGGAATATTTTTCCGAATCCCTCTGAGGGCAGGCTGGTGATACAGGCACCTAATAATCGTCCTTTTTCGGGAAAGCTGGTAGATCTTAGTGGAAAAGTAGCTATCATATTTTCAGGAAGAGAAAGCTGGCAAGGAAGTATCCAGACTATTCCTAAAGGAGTTTACTTACTGGAGATTTCACAAGTAGGGGAGACCCAATGGATACGCTGGACGAAGCAGTAAAAAAATATCATCAGAAGAACCTAGGGCTACATACAGGCATGTAGGTATATGCCGGAGGTTGGGATTGGAATGAAAAATACTGATTTAGGTTTTACTTATCTATGGGTAAGTACCCTTTGGAGAAGGTGGGTATTGCATACACCCTTGGAAACAGGTATGAGGACTTCTACCTGTTAGGTTTACCTACTCTTTAGGGAATTTCTTAGTAATTCTTAGCCTTGTCTCAGTAGGTAGATAACCTAAGGATTGCAGAAAGAGGTCTGAAGCAGATAGTGTTTTCTTATAATACCTGAAGTTCCCATAATTGAAGAATCCATGTCCCTGTTTGTTATACAAGAATAGCTCGCATCTACTGCCTACCCTTTCCATGGTTCTTTGGTAGTAGGTAGCTGTTTCTACCGGGACTAGCTCATCACGAGTCCCAAGAAAAAAGACCGTTGGAGGAGCCCCTGCCTGAATGTTATGAAGAGGAGAAAACGCTTTGTAATACGATCCTATACGGCTAAATCCATAGCCACCCGGCCCATTATCTATGACAGGATTAAATAATACCAGCGCATTGGGGATACAGCTTACAGATAGATCATCAGAGGGATCATCATAAGTCGAAATCAGGGCAGTAGCTGCTGCTAAATGTCCACCTGCAGAACCTCCTGCCGCCACTATTTTATCAGGATCAACCCCAAACTTGTTTGCATTCCCTCTTACAAATCGCATGGCAGATTTGGCGTCCTTTAGAGATTCAAAAGGGGTGGTTTGGTTACGGGATGTTACTCTGTATTCTACCAGGAAACATACCATTCCCCTGCTAGAGAAATGATGAGCATGAGGGTGAAATTGACCTGTCCCTCCTCCATTCCACCCCCCTCCAAAGAAAAATACCATGGCAGAATGGAGTTGGGAACTATCTATCTTAGGTGGGTAATAAACCTCCAGATGAAGTTGAGTGGTATCAACTTCCTTGTATAAGATCTTTTCCTGAGACAAACCTATCTGGATGCTAAGGCTTAAGAGAAGGAATAAGCTACTTATCCCCTTTATCCTGAGGGAAGTAGAGTAGTGTGAATAGGGAGAATATACCATGACTAGAGGAAAATAGATACCTATAAAGAGGCCAAATGTATGAAGAGGATACTTTTTCTATTTCTGGAAAACATCCAAAACCATGAGAATCTCGCCACCTAAGGGGTAAAACAGGTGAGTTATCAGTTGAAAGTTGCGGAAATGCGTTCTTTCTTCTTTTTTGAAATATAGGTTCCGAAAGAAAATAGGTAGATTGAATATAAAGTAAACCTAGAAAATGTAGGAACCACTAATTATTTCGTATCACTCTATCAACTAACATCACGCATGAAGACCCTAAGACTAGATGATGAAGGGCAATCTGTACTTGTTCTTCAGAAGCTATTAAAAAAAGCCGGCCTAACCCCTTCTGATCATGGAAAGGTAGACGCTGCCACTGATGAGGCCATTAAATCTTTTCAGCAAAAAGAAAGCCTTGGGGTAGATGGTATAGCAGGGCCCAACACATGGAAACGGCTACTGACAAAGCACTACAGCTTTGGGCTAGGTGCTAAGAATCAATTCTTAGAGAGTAATGAGTTCATGTCAGAGATATTTGAGAAAAACACCATTTATATTCATCATACAGCTGGAAGTGGAAAGGCAGATGGCGTAATCCAATGGTGGGAAAAAGACAATGAGACATACGGTGTAGACAGATATAGGGTAGGGACTGCATTTGTCATTGGAAGAACATTATTAGGTGGAAGTGAGAAGTATGATGGGAAGACATGGAGGGCCTTTAAAGAGTATTACTGGTGTAACCACCTGGGCCTAGGGAAAAGACATACTGGTAAGGGGAAAACCCATAATAAAATGCTGGAAAAGCAGTCCATAGGAATAGAGATTTGTAGCTATGGACACCTTACAAAGGAGGGAAGTAAGTTCTACTTTATCATCAAGGATAGTAGTGGGAAAATTGTTGTTAAACGAGAAATTCCGGCTGATCAGGTGTGTACGCTAGATAAGCCTTGGAGAGGACACTCCCATTTTCATAAGTATACAGAAAAGCAAATAGCAGAGACTAAGCGCATAATTCTACTTCTATCCTATCTGTTTGACATTAACATTCCGGATACATCCTACGATGCCAGCTGGTTTGATATTAAGCAAGATGCCCTTGATGGAAAACCAGGTTTGTGGACACACTGTAATGTGAGGCCCGATAAAACAGACTGTTTCCCTCAGCCGGAACTAATAGAAATGCTGAATGGTCTTCATGAGGCAGCCAAAAGTTATGCCCCTACAGACCAAGAGCTGGAAACCTTGAGAACGAGAGGACTTGGACCTGGCTTTCCTTCTTCAAAACTTACTGCAGAGGATGAGCTGATATACTCTATGAGTGATTTGGAAGATGCCAGGGAAGAGAGGAATAATTCTTAAAATGGAATTCCTTTTTTAATTCGTGAAGTTTGGAGGATACATAGGTTCATTTTATCCATTAATTTCACACCTCAGAATGTTCTCCTAATTCAAAGTAATGGATAGAAACGGTACCCTCATGCAATTCTTCCACTGGTACTATCCCAGTGATGGATCCCTTTGGAAGAAGGTAAAGGAAGAAGCTTCAGAGTTAGCAGAAACAGGGATTACGGCTCTGTGGTTACCACCCGCTTATAAGGCCGCCTCAGGGCCTCAAGATGTGGGATATGGGGTGTATGATATGTACGACCTGGGAGAGTTTGATCAGAAGGGAACGGTCAGAACCAAGTATGGGACCAAGGAAGAATTCATATCTGCTGTTAATGAGGCCCACAAGAAAGGTATCCAGATTTATGCAGATGTGGTCTTCAACCATAGGGGAGGGGCCGACCGTACGGAAATAGTGAGAGCGGTCAGAGTACACTATGACAACAGGAATTTTACTTATGGAGGGGAAGAATGGATAGAAGCCTGGACTAATTTCGGCTTTAAAGGCAGGAATGGGAAATACTCAGATTTTGAGTGGACCTATCGCCATTTCGATGGGGTAGATTGGGCGGAGAACATACAAGGTAATTCCATCTTCAAATTCGTGGGAAGAGGCAAAGACTGGGAGGAGTTGGTGGCTAATGAATTTGGGAA
>JBCCLI010000221.1:0-10560 GCA_039026975.1 Bacteroidota bacterium
ATCCAGCTTAGTCATATTAGCCAGTACACTGATGACATCCGGGTTCATAAGTCCTCCGGCAGACTCTTCATCATAGTCTAGAAGCTGGTTTAGCAGGAGTTCATCTTCATCAGGGACAAAGTGTAAGATCCTGTCTTTCAGGGACTCTGGCAACTGGGCCAGGAGGTCCACTGCATCATCAGGCGCGAGCTCTGCTATTAAATCGGAGGCATACTTAGGTTCTAATAAGGTGAGGAGTTTAGCGGGATTAGCCTCTTCATCCATTTCAGAAATAGCTTCAGATAAGAGTTCTGTGGGAACTTGTCTGAGGATTTTTTCTTTGATCTCAAGAGGAGCATCTTCCAGTAGCTGGGCCAGTTCCGTAGGATGGAGGGCCGCAGTAATAGAACGGATATGAGTCTGCCCTTGAGGAGTTCTTAGCAGTTTTCTCACCCGCTTCAGCCTGGTCTGGTTTTTATTTCTTTCCTCTGCCAAGTCAATTCAATTGGAAGATAGAGGCTTTTTTCTCTACCGGAGAATTGCGTGCAAATAGAGGAAATTCACAGGAGATAACAAGTGCTAAGCACGCATAACTGCTCTCACAATTAAATAAATCATGGCGGCCAGGAACATAAAGATAGAGATCCTGTTAATGCCGTGCATAAATGTCAGATTGATAGACTTGGGAGCTTCAGGATCTTTTTTCCCGAAGACGTTAATGTATCCGAATATTTTCTTCCAAACTTTCATATCATACTAACAGATTGGGGACATATAGGTTTAAGCTAATTTGATAAGCTTATACCCTCCACTTGCCGGCAAGTGGATAGAGCCAGATAAAGTATCCACCTTACTACCTGTAATACTAGACCAAGTGGTACTTTTTCCTTCCAAAATTCTCAATCCTAAAAAGGCAAAAATGATAGCTTCTTTAAAATCTACCATTTGCTGATCCGTTTCTTCTGAGACAGAGATCCGCTGTGCAGCCAGTTTCTCTCCTAATTTTTTCATGAGAAAGGTATTATGCTTTCCTCCTCCCGTAACCAATAAGGATGAATCACTCATATCTGCTAACGATAATGCCCTACTGATCTGGAAACAGACATGCTCTGTAAAAGTCCTCATTTGGTCTTGAAGGCTTAACCCTGACTGATCTAATAAAGGTAGCACTTCTGCTTCTACCCACTCCCACCCAAGTGATTTTGGGGGCTCTGCAGAGAAGTACACTAGTTCATTCAATTCCTTAAAGAGCGAAGCTTGACAGCTTCCCCCTTCAGATATACATCCCTCCGGATCATAGTCCAGGGATGAGTCCATCCTATTCGCCAATAGATTTAATACGATGTTACATGCACACACGTCAAAGCCCTTCCTATCAAATCCCAGGTTAGCAAAGCCCCCCAGATTAAGAAAAAGAGAATGATTTCTATATAAAAAATGCTCTCCTAAAGGAACCAGAGGGGCTCCTTCTCCCCCCATGGCTATGTCCTTATTCCTAAAATTAGTGATAACAGGACAGTCAAGATAGCTCACCAGGGTCTCCCCATCTCCTATCTGGGCTGTGAAGCTTTTATCTGGTTGATGGTAAATGGTCTGTCCATGTGAGGCCACAAAATCCGGCCGTAAATCAAACTCCTTTATAAATGCCTGCACTTTCTCGCCTAACCAGTGGCCGAAGTACACATGGGTTTTAGCAAACACCTCTCCCGACTGTCCATAGAGATGGCTAATCCGAGTCTTCCACTTTTCATCAAACTCATACTGGCCACACCGGATAATCTCATACTGATATGAGTCTCCTTCCATCCAAAAATCACAGCAGGCTATGTCCAGCCCGTCCATAGAGGTTCCACTCATTAAGCCTATGCCTCTTATTTTATTCTTTTGGGAAAGATCCTTCATTTGCCAGTCTGTTTAAAGCCATAGTCAAATTACACTTTCCATTCGGATAAGCAGAATTGATTGTTTGAATAGACTTGGAAAATGTGAGTATTAAACCATAAATATTCATTTTTAGAGGGAACCTTTCTTCTAAAGAGATATTCATACTCCAAAATCAGCTTACAGAATCCGGGGTTTCTTACGTGTGTGAATATGTGCTGTCTAAAACTTATCAGCCAATTTTAAATGAACACTATCCCTTCAAGTCTGCAGTTGAATAATCCAACCCCTTTTTTGCAGAGATGCTAACGCTAACTAAGGCCTAAATCAATGCCACATGGTTACGGTTTCTCCCAAAAAATTTCATGCGGCTTTTTCTGCCAAATGATGGATTACTTTTTGTAGAAAAATGAGTGAAACAGCTTTACAGGCCTTCAGTGATAAACTTACGTCGGTTATGAGCTTAGTTAGTAAACACTTGAAAGGAGCTTTCCTGATTTCTTTTTCCATTCTTCTTTTCTCTGCCTGTGATTTTGAACAGCCAGAGGTATCAGAGTCCGACTTATGGCATAGATATACTCATGAAGCTGAAACGGGTAATATAGAGAATGCTATTTCCATTCTTACCTATTTATTGGAACAGTTTCCTGAGAATGTAGATGCTTACGTTAGCAGAGGGTATTTCTTTTGTTTGATTAATCAGCCGGCACTTGCTATTGAGGATTGTCAGCAGGCAATTTTGTTAGCACCTGAAAAAAGCCAGACCTATAATAATTTAGCTCTAGCTTATCATCTTATGAATGAGCAACACCTGGCTATGTCTTCCGTCAATATGGCCATAGAACTGGATGCGGAAAATGCATATGCATTTAAGAATAGAGCTAAAATACACATGGCCTTAGGTAACAGATATGAGGCTTGCCAAGATCTATATACTGCCTCTCTCCACGGGTATAATGATACTTTCTCCAAGTTTGAAAATGACTTAAACAGTCTCTTCCTCCTAAACTGTGAAATAGTGGAAAGAATGTTACCAACTCAGTGATTTCCCTACCCTTTCCCTGAGAGATTCATGCTATTAGCAGGAAATTCTTAAAAGTTCATTATTTTAGTACTTATTAGGAATGAATGAGAGGAGGTAAATATTTTCCTCTACCAGGATCCTGTATTAGCATAACAAACCCATAGCAACCCTTTTCCATGAAAAAGATTTGTCTTCTGATATTCCTATTTATAGGCATTTTCTCAGGTTATTCTCAATCCTCACTTTCTGAGAAGATAAAGGATATGACAGCCTATCCTGGCTACTTCCCTTTCTACTGGGAAGAGAGTAGCGGAAAAATCTGGCTAAAAATAGATACTTGGGAGGAAGAATTTCTATATGTAAACTCCCTTCCTGCAGGTGTAGGTTCAAATGACTTAGGATTAGATAGAGGTCAGTTGGGAAATACCCGGGTAGTAAAATTTGTAAAGAGTGGTCCTAAAGTGCTTCTGATAGAACCTAACCAGGAATACAGGGCCATTTCTGATAATGCTGACGAGCGGAAATCTGTAGAAGAAGCCTTTGCCCAGTCAGTCATATGGGGATTTAAGGCAGAGGCTACAGAAGGAGATGCTGCCCTGGTAGATATGACTTCTTTCCTGCTTAGAGATGCGCATGGCGTAGTAGGCAGACTTAGTGGTAGGAGGCAAGGATCCTATAAAATGGACGGAAGCAGGTCTGCAGTATACCTACCCAGAACTAAAAACTTCCCTAAAAATACAGAGCTGGAAAGCATCATTACATTCACAGGAAGCCCTAAAGGTGCTATGGTACGCTCAGTAGTCCCTAGCCCTGATGCTATTACCGTGAGAATGCACCACTCGTTCGTAGAACTTCCGGATGATCAATATCAGCCTAGGGAGTGGGATCCAAGGTCTGGTTATTATTTCATCAGCTACCAGGATTATGCCACGCCCATAGGAGAACCACTCATGAAAAGGTTCATTGCCAGGCACAGGCTGGAAAAGAAAAGTCCATCTGCGCCTAAGAGTGAGGCTAAAGAACCCATCATTTATTATTTAGATAGAGGGGCACCGGAACCTGTTAAATCAGCTTTATTGGAAGGTGCTCGTTGGTGGAATGAAGCCTTTGAAGCGGCAGGCTTCATTGATGCTTTCCAGGTAAAAGTTCTACCAGAAGGTGCTGATCCTCTGGATGTCAGGTATAATGTTATTCAATGGGTACACAGATCTACCCGTGGATGGTCATATGGCTCTTCAGTTAGAGATCCCAGAACAGGAGAAATCATTAAAGGTCATGTGTCCCTAGGTTCCTTACGAGTGAGACAAGACTATTTGATTGCGCAGGGTTTTGCCGGACTTTTTGAAGGAGATGAGACTGTTTCTCAAGAACTAGTAGATATGGCGCTGGCCAGACTTAGGCAATTATCAGCCCATGAAGTGGGGCACACCCTGGGGCTTGTCCATAACTACTCTTCTAGTGTGAATGATCGCGCATCTGTTATGGACTATCCCCACCCTTATATTCAGAAAAGGGGTAAGTCTGTAGACTTCAGTAAAGCATATGATGTAGGCATAGGAGCGTGGGATAAAGTAGCCATCCAGTTTGGGTATACTGAATTTCAGGCTAATGAAAAGGAAGGACTGGATAAGATAGTAGCAGATTATCTTAAAGATGGATTACTATTCATCACAGACCAGGATGCCAGGCCTTCTGGAAGTGCGCATCCTACAGCTCACTTATGGGATAATGGAGGCAGCCCCTCTGCTGAACTATCGCGCATTCTCAAGCTAAGAAAACAAGCGCTAAAAGATTTTGATGAGAAAAAAGTACCTATAGGGACTGCTATGGCAGAGCTAGAAGATGTGTTAGTGCCCATATACTTTGGGCACAGATACCAGACCATAGCTACAGCTAAAGTAATAGGAGGTGTTCAATATAATTATGCGGTCCGGGGAGATGGGCAAGTTCCAGTAGAACATATTCCTTCAGAGCAGCAAGTAACAGCTCTCAATACTATGCTGGAAACCCTTAGTCCAGAAGTATTAGCTATTCCTCCTCACATTTTAAAAATGATCCCTCCTAGGCCTTTTGGTCTGAGAAGAGGAAGGGAACATTTCAAGCTGAGATCAGGAAGTGTCCTAGATCCGCTAAGTGCTGCTGAGAGTGCGGCTGATCCTACCTTATCTCTACTATTACACCCGCATAGAGCTAACAGGTTAGTCAGCCTTTCTGCTCAGAATACTGATCTACTTAGCTTCCAGGGGGTACTAGACTCCCTGGTCAGTGCTACCTGGAAGATAGAAGTAGAAAATCCTTACCACGCTGAAATTCAGAGAACTGTAGATCATCTTGCTCTGGCACACATCATGAAACTAGCTACCCATGAAGAGGCATCCCCTCAGGTGAAAGCCATTTGTATGATGAGCCTGGATAAGCTGTGGACATGGTTGAGTAGGAATAACTCAGCAGAAAATATTCCTGAGTATGCCCACAAAAGTTATGGCATTCAACTGATCAAATCCTTCTTGGTAAACCCAGAAAAAATGGAAAGTATTGAGATCTTGGGTATGCCTGACGGCTCTCCTATAGGACATGATCCCTTATTTGGATGTGGTGTAGTAGGATGCAGTGAATAAAAAATCATATGAAAGAACCCTTAAGTAGTAGGGAAATCTTTTTTAGGTTTTATGTGAGCTGGATACTTAGAATTTTTTATGTGCTACTGATTCTCCTGTTGGGGGTGTATGTCTTCACCCTGGCAGGAGGATCATCCTTCAGCTTACTAGATAGTAACTACCTGTGGATTTCTCTGGGAGGGCTGGCAGTTTCCATCTTAATGGGAGCTCTCCACTACCAGCACGACTTAGGATACGAACCCAATAAGATTTTCAGTATTCTCCATGATCCCATTTTTCAAGAAGTAGCACATGCTACTCTCATACCCAATGTGGCAGAGGAAAGGTTAGAAGGAAGCTATAAAGAATATCCCCTATTCATTACCCCTAGACTAAAAACGCCCATCACGCATTATCTGGAAATAGGACTTACCATAGATCCATCCCCTTCTTATATAGAAGAACTAGAAATACTTAGCAGGCCCTATGAGCTGAACATTCATGAGGGAAACTTTCTATTAATCTATAGATTCAATATTCCTATGGTTAGCAAGTGGAACATCAACCCACAAGAAATTGAGGAGACTTGTGAGCTGATCTTAGCAAAAATACCCTCCTCTCCCGCCTCTTAGTCTTTCTGGAATAGCGCTTTCCAGTTCTCTGCTATATGCTGGATAGAAATAGTTTCTTCTCCTTCCAAACACATCAGTAAAGCTCCTTTTCGCATGGCTTCAAACTGGAGAATGTTTCTATCTACGTCTTGGTGGCCCAAGGAAGAAAGGAGTTTATGTAAGAGGGGTCTGTACAATTTTTGAAATTCATTTTCTGCCTGAAAGCGAGTCCATTCTCTAGTATTTTCAGAGATGGTAAGAGGGATATACATTTTCCATAATAGATATTTCTCCTTGTAAGACTGGCAGAAGGAATCTACCAATTGGTCTAGTTGCTGGGGAGGGGTAAGTGCTTCAGAAAAATGGCAAATATGGGCTAGCTCTTCCTTGACTTCTTTCAAGGCAGCCAGTAAAATTCCTTCTTTTCCGTGGAAGAAATAGCTTACCAGACCTTTAGCTACCCCTGCTTCCTTAGCAATATCCTCCTGAGTGGTGACAGCATAGCCGTACTCAGCAAATAGCCTAATGGCCACCGAAAGAATATGTTCGCCTGTACGCGTGGAAGCGCTCATCTTCTTGACACTAAATAGCGTAATAATTCTTTATTCTACTACTGATAGAATCTTGGTTAATTCCTCGTCATTCACAGACAGTAAATTTACAGGCCTTAGGCGAACTACCAAGGTTTTCCAATCTGGATTTTGGGTAAATACTAATCTGAAAAGAGGTAGGGCTTCTTCTACTTTTCCAGTATTGGCTAGCGTTACAGCGTGCCAAAATTTCATTTCCTCATTGTCAGGAAATAGGCTTTCCGCTTTTGCGTAGGCTTTCATAGCCTCATCCATTTTTCCTTCTTCCACCGCTAAGTCTCCTCTATTCATATGCTCATAGGCACGATGGACAGTTAGCAGTCTTTTTAACTCGGCAGTAGGATTAGGGTGATCTTCTATCCGGAGGTCTACCACCCTGTCTTCCCATGGGTTTCCAGTAGGGAAAGGATTTACTACCAGAATGGCGGCAGACTGTTTTCCTCTAATGTCTCCTCCTGCTGCTTCTGCTGCTATCAGGGCTTCCACCATTCTTTCTGCCAGAGGACCTGGCGTTTCCTCAAAGGCTTTGGCCATTTCTGGCCAGACCGCTTCATTGGCCATTAAGTTCGCCTGAACGGAGTAGTTCTTTCCTACTAACTGACCAGCCTTGGGGATACAGCTCTTTCCAGTATGGGCGGCTACTCTCCCTTGCATGTCCACTATAGCTACCTGTCTGACATCTCTCCCTTCATCTGTACTAAGTAAGGAGTCCAGGGTGGCTTCTGCACTCATACCTGCCTTCATCATAGCCAGTCCTCTAGGTCCAAAAGAAGGATTCACAAAACTTTGAGTAGCAATTACCCCTACGCCTGCTTCTCCCCAGCTTACTAATGTTCCCACTGAGAACCAGTGAGACTGGACAGCAACTCCCATTTTTCCGGTTACGGGATCTTTGGCTACTATAGAATAAGTGCTGGCTAGTGGCTCCCCATGTAAGGTCCGCTGACCAAAGGAATGAAGCACCATACCTAGCAATATGATGAATGTGGTAGTTTTTTTCATAAGAGCAGGTTTGTAAGGGGACTTAGTTATCTTCTTCTTGCTGATTAGTCTTAAATCCTATAGGCTCTCTAAAAGGATATTTTTCCTGGAGAATATTATCGTAGTGATCAGCGGCTTCCCCTACTGTCATAATCATATCAAAGGCTTCTTCCTCATCCATTCCCTTAATAGGTCTATTAAACCGAATAAAAATGACATCTTTTTGAAGGCTAAAAGCGGCTCCTACCATCATGTGATTTAACTGAAAAATATCCTTCAAAAAAGTTTCCAGATTTGACTGTGGTAACTTCATAATAGGAGAAGTCACCCCAAAATAGAAAGGACTGTTCTGTGCTACCTGAAATAGCTCTATAAATATTTTAGAAGATCCCTTCTGGAGAGTCCATACCCCAGTCCTCTGCGTACGGGTAGACTCTGGATCTAACCCTATTTTTCCTATTGCCTTCTCAATAATTTCTACGTAGGACTCTGTCGTATTTTCCATATAAGTCTTTTGTTTGTAGATGAAACGTCTGCCCTGAACTGAATGGTACAGGAAGTATTAGCGGCAGCTTATCTCATAGTTTTTATAGGTGGGTAATTTTGTTCAATATAAATGTTTTCCCCTTAGTATGTTCCCTAAGACCTCATATTTAGCTCTTTCACGCTCCCTTGAACAATTCCTTTCTCCCTATTTGGCTGCATATGGGACAAGAAGTAGGATGGTGCCCTCTTGCAGGGCAGTATTCTCTTCCAAAAAATATGATCTGCAGGTGAAGTTTATTCCAGATTTCTTCTGGAAATAAACGCTTCGCATCTTTCTCCGTTTTCTCTACATTTTTACCAGTAGATAAAGTCCATCTCCACATTAATCTATGTATGTGTGTGTCCACGGGAAAGGCTTGGACACCAAACGCTTGTGACATTACCACTGAGGCAGTCTTATGCCCTACCCCCGGCAATGCTTCCAGCTCTTCGAATGTTCTTGGCACTTCTCCCCCGTGTTTCTCCATGATGATATGAGAAAGTTCTGAGATAGCTTTTGACTTTCTGGGAGATAACCCACACGGCCTAATCACTTCTTTTATCTTCTCTACAGGAACCTCCTTCATATCCTGAGGAGTGGAAGCTATCTCGAATAAATAAGGGGTAATCTGATTGACTCTGGCATCCGTGCATTGGGCGGAAAGTAGAACCGCTATTAGTAAGGTATATGGATCCTGATGTTCTAACGGAATAGGCGTTTCTGGATAAAAATTCTCCAGTGTATCTATAACAAATTGGACTTTTTCAGCTTTATTCATTCTTAGTAAATAGCCTTCTTTCATTAACAATAACCGTAAATTCTTTCTAGGGTTTTTGTGTCTTTTTAGAGATAATTCTGTCTAAAAAGTAGTCTTTAGGATTATTTTAACAGTGTTAGATGTAAAAATGATATCCACATCTCTGGTTATTCCTTTCATAAAGAGCTGATAATCAAGTATGGTTAATCCACACGATTTTATGGAAAAACTGAGGAAATCTTACAAACAAGTTTATAGCTATTCTTCACTTATCACCATATACACAATTTTTAGTGGATAAGTCTAATAAGAAAAAAGTGATGGTGGATAGTTAAGGAGTTGTACACATATCTCTTAACATCAGAGACCGTATAAAAGATTAAGATTCTACTTATCCACTTACAGGTGGATAAATGAAAAAAGAATGAGCTATTTACTTGACAGAAAGGCTGTTTGATGTAGATATTATCTGTGGATAGCCTGGTGAAAAGCCGTGAATAAGTAGATTTCCAAATTTTTAAGAGGGATTTTATCCCGTTATCCACGCCTATACTACTAATACTTATATTTTAAATAAATAAAGAAAAAAGAATAAATAAGGAATGAGCATAGCTGAAAAAATAGCCAAGGTAAACCAGATAGGATTTTTAAACATAGACCTGGATCCTACCTTGGAGCTATTTGAGGAAATTGAAAGGTTAAAAAAAGAAAAGAATGCGATCGTCCTGGCGCACTACTACCAGGATGCAGATATCCAGGATATTGCTGATTACATTGGAGACAGTTTGGGCTTAGCTCAGAAGGCCGAAAGCACAGATGCAGATATCATCCTGTTTGCAGGAGTTCACTTCATGGCTGAGACAGCTAAAATTCTGAACCCCACCAAAAAAGTAGTTCTGCCAGATCTGAACGCAGGCTGTTCTCTCTCAGATAGCTGCCCCCCAGATTTATTTTCTGAATTCAAAAAGCAATATCCTGATCACAAGGTGGTTTCCTACATCAACTGCTCAGCAGCGCTGAAAGCCATGAGTGATGTGATTGTAACCTCTTCCAATGCTGAAGTGATAGTGAGATCCTTCCCCAAGGAACAACCCTTAATTTTTGCTCCTGACAAAAATCTGGGTGGGTACCTGGCCAAAAAAATAGGAAGAGAGATGGTTCTGTGGAATGGCGCCTGTATGGTTCATGAAGTATTCTCGCGGAAGAGAATACTGGAACTTCAGCACAGGTATCCGGAGGCAGAAATTATTGCTCACCCGGAATGTGAGGAGCATGTACTGGAACTAGCTACCTTCATCGGCTCTACTTCTGGTTTACTGAATTATACCCAGACCTCCCCCACAGAAACGTTCATCGTAGTTACGGAAAGCGGAATACTCCACCAGATGGAGAAAAATAGCCCGGAGAAAACATTTGTGGCTGCTCCCAGCGAAGGAACCTGTGCTTGCAACAACTGTCCCCACATGAAGCTCAATACCCTGGAAAAAATTTATCTCTGCCTGGAGTACGAGCTACCAGAACTGGAGATGGATCCCATTTTGATGGAAAAAGCGAAACTTCCCATTCAGCGGATGCTGGACATCAGTGCTGCTGCTGGACTGTAGCGAAAACAGG
>JBCCLI010000222.1:0-10560 GCA_039026975.1 Bacteroidota bacterium
AAATAGGCTCTCATCATCATCCTTAGCTTCTATGATGAGTTCCACGGCTTCCTCTCCCACTTTCTGGGCGATCTTATTGATCCCTCTGTTGAAGAGATTGGTAGTGTAGGAGCCTTCTTTGGGGTTTTGCTTCCTGTCCGCTATTACCTGATCCAGTTTCACCAGGAATGCCAATTGTGATAATTCCATACGTTTTCCACTAAGCTGCTGTGAAGCTACTGTATACGCATGAGGATTCCTTCTTCCTGTAAATATTTTTTCAACTGCGGAATGGGGATACTTCCAAAGTGGAATACACTCGCAGCCAAGGCAGCATCTGCTTTCCCCTCTGTTAACACCTCCAGGAAGTGTCCCTCTGTTCCTGCTCCCCCTGAGGCTATTACCGGTATCTGCACTTCTCTGGATATAGCTTCTGTAATATCCAATGAAAATCCAGCCTTAGTCCCATCAGCAGCCATAGAGGTCAGTAATATTTCTCCAGCTCCTCTGCTTTCCACTTCTTTGGCCCAGGCTATGGCCTCTAGTTCTGTGGGTCTTGTCCCTCCGTGGGTAAACACCCGCCAACTTCCGTCTTCTACCTGGTTAGCGTCTATGGCCACTACTATACACTGATTCCCAAATTCCTGTGCTAGCTCATTCACCAGCTCCGGGGAACGTACGGCAGCTGAATTCACACTCACCTTATCAGCCCCAGCGTCTAGCAGCCTGGAGACATCTTCTACTTTTCTAATCCCTCCCCCTACGGTAAAAGGGATATAAATTTCCCTGGCTATCCTTCTTACTAGCTCAGCGAAGGTATCTCTCCCTTCCAGCGTGGCAGTAATATCCAGAAAGGTAAGTTCATCCGCGCCCTGCTCAGAATAAGCAGCAGCCAATTCTACAGGGTCTCCTGCATCCCGGATATTGACAAAATTTACCCCTTTGACCGTCCTTCCATTCTTAATGTCCAGGCAGGGAATAATGCGTTTGGTTAGCATGCTATTGATAAAATTGGCTGATGGTTTCCAGACTTATTCTCCCTTCATAAATGGCCTTGCCTACTATCACCGCAGGAAGGCCTGCTTCTTGCAATTTCTCTATATCCCCAAACTGACTTACGCCTCCGCTGGCAGTCAGAAATATCTTATCATTATTCTCAAGAATTTCCTGATACAGTTCGAAAGAAGGGCCGGACAGCATGCCGTCTCTGCTGATGTCTGTACAGGTAACATACTTTATGCCATCTGCCAGATAAGTACTAATGAATGAAAGCACATCTAGCTCGGTAGCATCTAACCAACCCTGTACTGCTATAAATCGATCTTTGGCATCTGCACTCAGGATGACTTTTTCAGCTCCCTCTTTTGCTAGCCAGGAGAGAAAAAGGTCTTTATTCTTGGCTGCGAGGCTCCCCACATTGATCTGGGCAGCGCCACTTTCAAAGGCTATTTTCACATCCTCATCACGCTTGATCCCTCCACCAAAGTCAATGGTCAGTCCGGTTTTAGTAGTCAATTTCTCTAGTACTTTCCAGTTTAAGACCTGGCCTGCTTTAGCCCCATCCAGGTCCACCAAGTGGAGAAATTGAATCCCATGATGCTCAAAGGATTTAGCTACTTCCAGGGGATTCTCATTATATACCTTCTTTCTCCCATAATCACCCTGCTCAAGGCGTACACACTTCCCATCAATTATATCAATGGCAGGAACAATTCTAATTTTTTGGCTCATGTGCTAAAGGCTGATAAAGTTCTCCAGGATCTTGGCACCTGTTTTTCCACTTTTCTCAGGGTGGAACTGCGTACCGTAAAAATTATCCTTATGCAGAGAAGAAGAAAAGTCCTGTGTGTAAGGGGTGATGGAGCAGCTATGAGGGCCGGGCTCTGCATAGTAACTGTGCACAAAGTAAGCATAAGGCGTCTCTCCTAACTCATTCATTAAGGTACCATTAGTCTGCTCCAGGGTGTTCCAGCCCATATGTGGTATTTTCATGAAAGGGTCCTCAGTTTGAAAGCGAAGGATCTTATGATCAAAGATCCCCAGACAACTAGTGTCATTTTCCTCTGAATAGGTACACATAACCTGCATACCCAGGCAGATCCCAAAAACGGGTTGTTCCAAGGTAGGAATGACTTTATCTAGTCCTACCTTTCTAAGGTAATTCATAGCTGTACTAGCTTCTCCTACCCCAGGAAAAATCACCTTATCTGCTGAGCGAATGACCTCTTCTTCATCACTAACCACAGGTTCTATTCCTAAGCGGTTCAGGGCACAGGTGACGCTCATGACATTACCCGCATTATACTGAATGATAACTACTTTCATAATATGCCTTTGGTAGAAGGTACTCCTTTCAAAACGGGATCTGGCGCTATGGCCATTCTGATGGCTTTGGCCAGTCCTTTAAAAGTGGCTTCTATGATGTGATGGGCATTACTGCCATAGGCCTCTACATGCAAAGTACAATTAGCAGCATCAGCAAAAGAGAACAGAAAATGTTCCAGCATTTCTACGGGAAATTCTCCTACTTTCTCTCTTTCAATGGGAGCATTGAATACTAAATAAGATCTGCCAGAAAAGTCTAAGGCTACCCTTGCCTGGGCCTCATCCATGGGGAGCATGGAGAATCCATACCGTTGGATTCCCTTCTTACTACCTAGGGCCTTAGTCATGGCCTTACCTAGGGCTATGGCTGAATCTTCAATGGTGTGGTGAGGGTCTATGTGTAAATCACCCGCTACTTTTACCATCATGTCCATCCCGCTATGCCTTGCTAGCTGATCTAGCATATGATCATAGAAACCTACTCCGGTTTTATTATCTGCTTGCCCACTCCCATCTAAGCTAAGTTCTATCAGAATATTGGTTTCTTTAGTCTCTCTCTTTATCTGTGCAGTACGGATATCCAGGCCAGTAAAATAAGCCGCTATTTCCTTCCAGTTGGCCGCCTGGAGAATAAGGGTATCAGCTAAGGCTGTCATATCCCACTCATCATCCAGATCGTCTGCACTTCTTCCCAGGAGAATGCCTTTGGCACCCAAATTTTTGGCTAGTTGTATGTCGCTGGGCCTATCTCCTACTACGATGGAGTTTTCCAGGTCATACTCCCCAGTCATATACTTGCCCAGTAGGGCTGTTCCGGGCTTACGCGTAGGCGCCCCTTCCTTTTTAAAGGTTTTGTCTATATACACATCTTCAAAGAAAATGCCTTCTCCTTCAAATAACTCCATCATCTTATTATGTGGCTGCCAGAAAGTTTCTTCAGGAAAACTCTCCGTTCCTAATCCATCCTGGTTAGTAATCATAACCAGCTTAAAAGGATGATCCTCTAATACCTGCTTCAGGTAGGTAATCACCCCTGGCAGAAAGCTTAATTTCTCCAGGCTATCTACCTGATAATCACTAGGTGGTTCCTGTATGAGGGTGCCATCCCTGTCTAACAGTAATACTCTGGGCTTATACATAGGATAACTTCTGTAAACTTGTGATTAGGGCCTGATTTTCCTCTGCACTTCCTACCGTTATTCTCAGACATCCTTCACATTTAGTTAGCCTCGAACGGTTCCTTACGATGATCTTTTGCTGGATCAACTGCTGATAGACCTCATCAGGCTGATCTACCTGGATGAGGAGAAAATTAGCATCTGAGGGGAAAATGTGTTTTACTAAAGGGATATGGTCCATCTCTTCCTTGAGCCATTCTCTCTGCTCGATGATGTCAGCTACTATTTGGTTTTTTTGATCCAGATGTGATAAGGCTCTCAGGGCCACCTCCTGGGTGATACCATTTACGTTATATGGGGGCTTCACTTGGTTAAGAATATTTATGAGAATAGGACTGGCAAAGGCCATCCCAAGCCTGATATTAGCTAAGCCCCACGCCTTAGAAAAGGTCTGTAGGATGATTAGATTCTGATGCTCTGCTAAAGCAGTCTGGATTAAACTAGGCCTGGAAGCAAAATCTATGTAGGCTTCATCTACTACTACCAGGCCTGTGGCAGCATGTAATACTTCCATAATATCTTCTTCTGCGAGTAGATTTCCTGTTGGATTATTAGGAGAGCAGAGGAACACTATTTTGGGGTTCGCCAGCAGGGCCTGCTTCATGGCCAATATATCCAGCTGAAAGTCCTCTGTAAGGGAAGCCTCCTTAATGTCCACAGCATTTATATCTGCACTTACTTTATACATCCCATAGGTAGGAGGGGTAAGGAGAATATGATCCTTAGCGGGTTCGCAGAAAGCCCTAATCAACAGATCTATGGCTTCATCACTCCCATTTCCCATGAAGATGTGTGAGGTAGCTATCCCCTTAATATCTGCTATTACCTCCTTTAACTGGTGCTGCCCAGGATCAGGATATCTGTGGTACTTTTCTCCATGTACAGACCCATAGGGATTCTCATTAGCATCTAAAAAGATACCTTCTTTTCCTTCATACTCATGCCTGGCAGAGCTGTAAGGCCTTAGTTGCTTAAGGTGTGGCCTAAGTAGGTTTCTTATATCTAAGGTATTAGTCATAACATTCACTTATTCAGATTCCAGACTTAAACCTGATTGAAGAGAATCCAATCGTATGCTCACCGCCCATTTATGTGCGTGTAATCCCTCTGCCTCTGCCATTTCTTCTACCACTGGACCTATTCTTTGAAGCCCATCTTCATCTATCTGCTGGAAAGTGATCTTCTTCACAAAGCTGTCCAGGGATACTCCACTTATGGCCTTGGCATATCCGTATGTGGGTAGGGTATGGTTAGTCCCGGAGGCGTAATCGCCTATACTTTCTGGCGAATAATGTCCCAAAAATACTGAGCCTGCATTTACGATTTGTTCGCTTAATGACTCTGGCTGATCTACAGACATAATGAGGTGCTCTGGGGCATATTCATTAACCAGATCCAGCATTTCACCCATATTATGCAGGATAATGGCCCGAGAATTTTCAAGGGCGGCTTCCGCTATTTCTTTACGAGGCAGCCTCTCCACCTGGTTTCTAATAGAGGAGAGCACCTCAGCCACTAGCATCTCATCCTTGGCTACGAGTAGTACCTGACTATCAGTACCATGCTCTGCCTGTGCTAACAAATCCGCTGCTACAAACTCAGGGTCTGCGGTTTGGTCTATCATCACAGCCACTTCAGAAGGTCCGGCAGGTAAGTCTATGGCCAGGCCTTCCTGTGCTACGAGTTGTTTAGCCTTGGTTACAAAAGCGTTTCCCGGCCCAAATATCTTAAATACCTGAGGGATGCTTTCTGTTCCATATGCCATAGCAGCAATAGCCTGTGCTCCCCCCACCTTAAACACCTGCTTAATTTTTAGTCTACCAGCTATGTAGAGGATGGCAGGATGAAGCTTACCTTGTTTATTAGGAGGAGAACAGACTACTATTTCTTCACATCCTGCTACCATAGCAGGAATGGCTAGCATGAGTAAGGTAGAAAAAAGGGGAGCTGTTCCCCCAGGGATGTATAAGCCTACCCGCTGAATGGGAACACTCTTCCGCCAACACAGCACCCCTGGCATGGTTTCCACCTTACGGAAGGGCTCTTTTTGCGACCTATGAAAGGCCTCTACATTCGCACTGGCCGTATCTATCGCATTCTTCAAAGAATGGGAAAGGCTAGCATCTGCTTCCCGAAATTCTTCTTCACTTACTTTCAGGGTCTCCAGGGCCACCTGGTCAAACTTTTCAGTATATCTCCTCAGGGCCTCATCCCCCTTATCTTTTATTTCTGCTAAAATCCCTTCCACCACAGGCCCTATGTCTGTCCTTGCAGCCGCAGGCCTGGCAAGAAGTTTTTTCCAATTTTCCCGTAAGGGATATTTGACTACCTCCATCATATCCGCTTCTATGTTATCATTTTTTCAATAGGTACTACTAAAATGCCTTCTGCGCCCACCTCTCTTAGGTTCTCAATGATCCCCCAGAAGTCATCCTCCTGCACTACTGAGTGTAGGGAGCTCCACCCCTCTTCTGCTAATGGTAGAATGGAAGGGCTGCGCATGCCCGGGAGGATATCCTTTACTTTTTCTATAGCATCATTAGGCACATTCATGAGAATGTATCTATAGTTTTTGGCTTTTAGAACACTGTTAGCCCTAAAAAGTAATCTTTTTAAAATGGCTGACTTATCCTCAGACAGCTTGGGATACTGAATAAGAACTGCCTGAGATTTGAATATGACTTCAGCCTCTTTCAGTCCATTACTCATCAAGGTGCTCCCTGTACTGACAATATCACATACAGCCTGCGCCAGCCCTATACTAGGAGCTATTTCCACAGAACCTGATATTTCATGGATATGGGATTCAACTCCTTTACTATCTAAATAGTTTCTCAGCAAATTAGGATAGGAAGTGGCTATGCTTTTTCCTTCCAGGCTTTCAGGCCCCTCATATGCTTCTGACTGCGGTATGGCTATGGATAGCCTGCATTTAGAGAATCCCATTTTTAACCTAATCTCTACAGGCTCTTCCTCTTCTGCCACTACATTTTCTCCTACTATCCCTACATCTGCTATGCCTGCAGCTACATACCTGGGGATATCATCATCTCTCAGAAAGAGGATTTCTAAAGGAAAGTTATGCGCTTTGGACTTTAATTTAGTTTTATTTCTGCTGTAGGAGATACCACATTTCTCAATAAACTGAAGGCTTTTTTCACTTAGCCTTCCAGACTTTTGAACCGCTATTCGTAAGATGGTTTCCAAAATATAAAATCGTTAAAATTACTTTTGACTAATGAGAGAGTATTCCGGTACTGACATCCGGAATAGACCAAAAATACGATGATATGTTGTATAGCTCCCCCTTTAGGAGGAATGGAAATGTCCTTCATGATGAGTAGGCAGATAAGCCTGAGTGGGGATATGTTGGAAAATAAACCTCATCAAATTGTAGAATAAGTCAAAGGTATATCGCCCATATTTGAATAGCAAATATTATCTAAAAACGCCCATTCTTCCCTATCTTTATCACATACTTGATTCGCTAATTCTCATCATAAGATACTTGATTAAGAAGCCTGGGCTACACGCATTTTCTTCTCAATACTTGCTATTCTTCATATAATCAGTCTTTCAGCGCCCTCAATCTATCATTTCTCTTAAGAATTATCCGTTTCAACCATGATCTTAAAAATATAGTACACCTATGAACATTACGTATTACGGGCATTCTACTTTTCTAATAGAAACCCAGGGGAAATATCTTCTCTTTGATCCCTTTATCAGTCCTAATGAGCTAGCTAGCCACATAGACATTTCCAAGATTCCCGCAGATTATATCCTTATTAGCCATGGGCATCAGGATCATATGGCAGATGTGGAAAGCATAGCTACCAGAACGGAAGCCACCCTCATTTCTAATTATGAGATTATCACCTGGTTTGGTGAAAAGGGCTTAAAAAAAGGATTACCCATGAACCATGGAGGAAGTTGGAAGACAGATGCTGGCAAAATTAAGTATGTAAGTGCCATTCATAGCAGTACGCTACCTGATGGTAGCAGTGGAGGGTGTCCCGGTGGCTTTGTGGTGGAGAATGAAGAAGGGTCTTTCTACTTTTCTGGGGATACTGCCCTCACTTATGATATGAAGCTCTTAGGAGAATTTCACAAGCTGGATTTTGCCTTTCTATGTATAGGAGATATTTTCACTATGGGGATAGAAGATGCTGTCATAGCCAGTGATTTCATTCAGTGTAATACCCTCATAGGCATGCATTATGACACATTTCCTCCTATTACACTTGACAGGGAAAGCGCCCAAGAAGCTTTTGCAGCTAAGGGAAAAACTTTGCATTTACTGGAAATAGGCGGAAGCTTATCAATTTAATCCCGGGAAATAGCCTGAAGTCTAGGCTTTTCATTATATTCATAAATATATATAAGATACACTATGGAAAACCGTACGTCGGCTGAAAATCCCCTGGTAGCCTCCAGGGCTAAAAGAATTATTGCTTATTTGGTAGATGCCATTTTAGTAAGTATAGTAGGAGGCTTTTTCCTTCATCCAGGCTTGGCTGCTGCTCTGTCTGCGGCTTATATGCTCACGAGAGATGCACTTCCATTCCTAGATGGTCAAAGCATAGGCAAGAAAATGGTCAACATCAGAGCGGTCAAAGAGGAAGGGATGCTTCCGTTGACAGGAGACTGGGAAACTTCTATTAAACGAAATATTCTACTGGCTATCCCAGTAGTAGGTCCCCTGGCAGAACTTATAGTATTTCTCGCTAGTGAAGATGGGAAAAGACTGGGAGATCAATGGTTTCATACTACCGTCATTCTGGAAGAGGTAGTAGGTCCGAAAACAGAAGAACCAGTTATCTCTGAGACAGATTTATAAAGATACGCTCTGGTTACAATCCTGAGTATACCATCATTAACCATATAAATACACAATAACAGTATGGATAAACACATCTACGACGCAGACCCAGCTCAGTTTGATTACCTCATAAATGAGGGGTACGAATTCCGCCTGGGTGACTATATTAGTCGCGGCTGGGAACTCTTTAAAATGAATACTGGAGGATTTGTAGGGTACACCATGGTCTTCTTCCTTGCCAGTCTCATTTCAAGTAGTATACCTTTCTTGGGCTCCCTAATAGGACTAGCTATAGGTGCTCCTATGACAGCAGGCTTCTTCATTGTGGCTAGAAAGCTTGCTAATAATGAAGCGGTAGAATTCAGCGACTTCTTCCTAGGTTTCGAGCATATTACCCAACTGGTGCTGGGCAATATTGTGATGGCCATATTTGTATGCATTGGATTTCTATTACTAATCTTACCGGGCTTTTACCTCGCTATAGCATATGGCTTTGTATACATGATCATCGTATTTGAAAAAATGGAGTTCATGAAAGCCATGGAGGTGAGCAGAAAAGTCATCACTAAAAACTGGTGGAATTTTCTGTTAATGGCTCTCGTGTACGTTGGGATTATGCTTTTAGGGGCTATTGCATTAGGTGTAGGCTTACTAGTAGCCTTCCCCACTATTTACTGTATATCCTATGCTGCCTATGAAGATATCATGGGAGTACCTGATGAGACCATGATGGATAAAATAGATGAGATAGGGCAGGAGATTAAGCCTGAAGAGTTTGATGAGAAATTCTAAGTAAAACAACTTAAACACACTTAACATTTTCAGTAGGCCATCTTCTTGTAAGGTGGCTTTTTTATGGGAGAATAGATAGGTGAGGTCTGTTTACAGGATAGTAAGTACGGCCCTCCTCACAGGACCTAAAGGTAGGACTTGAGGTATCCACTCACTTGTATCATGGCTATGGAATTTATTTCAACATGAAAGCAGATATTTTTATATTTAAAATATCATATTTGCTTCCACATACCTAACTAATGCTATCTCTACATTATGGAAAATTCAACCCATCAAGAGGATGCTTCGCACTTTGATTATTTGCTCAGAGAGGGCTATGAATTTAAGCTTGGAGAATATATAAACAGAGGCTGGGAGCTCGCGAAGATGAATTTATGGGGATTTATAGGATTTATCTTAATAGCAGCTATTATATCTGGGATCGCTAATAGTATCCCTAAAATAGGAATCCTGGTCAGCTTAGCCGTTGGGGGGCCGCTAGCTGTAGCACCATACATTGTATCTAATAAATTAGCAGGAGGCCTGCGAACCTCATTTGAAGACTTCTTTGAGGGATTTCGGGATTATAAAGCGCTTACCATTACCTATGTTCTACAGATGGCTTTCACTTTTGGCCCCTTTTTTCTACTTACCTTTTTTCTGGGGGATAACTTTTTTATAGGAGCAGAGCCATACATGTTGGGGATAGTTTTTCTAGCTATGATCCCCTGCATGTACCTGACCCTCGCTTTCACATTTGCACTCCCACTGGTCTATTTCGAAAGTCTTGATCCTCTTCAGGCATTAGGACTCAGCAGAAAAATTATCACTAAAAAATGGTGGTCATTCTTTTTGCTTATGCTGGTGTTAGGGGTGATCCAAGTCGTAGGCTTATTCGTGCTAATAGTAGGTGTGTTTGTAAGCTTTTCAGTATTCTATACCAGCATCTATGCTGCCTATGAAGACATTATAGGTCAAGGAGAAGATCCTTTATTACACAAGATAGAGGAGATTGGTCAGGAAATAGAGTCGGAAGATTTCGATGAGAAACCCTGATTATGGGTCCTAACAGCCTGTATGTGGTGGTAATAAAGGGTTAATGAGCATTCTACTGGGGCAATCTTCTTACATTTTTACCTCAATTCTTTCACATCTATTGGTTTGTAAGAAATTATATACATAATCATTCCTACAAGAAAGGTGAATTCCATATTTTTGGAATATAAGCTTAGATAAAACGCATAAAATATGCAGATTTATCCTAACTTACGATAAGGCAGAAATTTCAGGTTTATTTATTGAACTACAGTTTAATATTGGCCCAATTATTGTACTTATCAGCCTAATTAACTATCACTCAAAAGAAAATACTGCTGGGATAAGCATGAGATTAAACAAGATCACTTTCCACCTGCTCCATCCTGAAAAAGATTACAGAACTAGTAAGAGTAAACCCATTTACCTGAAAGAAGCACCCAAATC
>JBCCLI010000223.1:0-10541 GCA_039026975.1 Bacteroidota bacterium
CCATTACTTCCTATTCCACTGTTATAGCTATTCTCATAGACAGCCTGCCCATAACTGCTCAACCCAATAATTACCTGTCCGGCAGCTATCTCTTCATTAGTGATGACATCAGCCCTTTTCATACGGGAGAAAGCAGTAGCATCATAAATGATGGTTCTCACCAGATCACCTACATCTGCTGTTTCTCCTCCAGAGTTCACTGCTTCTATCTCATAGGACCTTAGCATCTCAAAAAAGGACTCCATCCCTATGAGTATCTCTGCTAATACTTCCCTGGAAATATGGAAGGAATTTCTCCCTATGGTATTGGAAAAAATAAACTGGTCAGTAGCTCCCACACAGACCATATCATCCAAATTCATAACCAGAGCATCCTGGGCCAGGTCCTTCCAGACAGATAAATCTCCGGTTTCCTTCCAGTAGATATAGGCGAGGGAGGACTTAGTTCCCGTTCCATCAGCATGCATGATGTTACACCATGTCTCATCTCCTCCCACCATATCTGGCAGCACCTTTGCAAAAGCGTTAGGGTATAACCCTTTTTCTAAATGCTGAATAGCAAAATGTACATCTTCCTTCCCGGCTGATACGCCTCTCTGTCTGTAGGTATTTTTCATGTCTTTCATACTCAGCCACAAATATAGGACAATCAGGTATCAACATTTCGAAAACGCTTTTTTCTCCTGTAAGGGAAGAAGTCCATGACTTCCCCTTCCTTAATTCTATTTTGCTTATCTATCCAGAACCTGGGATCAAAAAGGTCATCATGCAGCCTGAAAAATATCTCTCGTATGTCCTCCCTCCCTATCAGAAAGTGCCTAAATTCTTCTGGAAATACATCATGCTCTCCCACCGCAAACCATGGCTCTCTTCCATAGATATCATCCTCATCAGGTTCTGGAAGCCTACGGAAGCGGTAATCTGTCAAATATCCGATCTCATCATAGTCATAGAATACCACCCGATTATGTCTGGTAACCCCAAAGTTTTTGAGGAGCATATCTCCCGGAAAGATGTTGGCTTTGGCTAGCTGCTTAATGCAGTTTCCGTATTCTCCTACTACCTCCTCCCCTTCTTTCTCTGTGGTATTCTCAAGGAAAATATTAAGAGGGGTCATTTTCCTTTCCGTGTATAAGTGATCAATTATAACCTTATCCCCTTCAACTCTAACGATGGAACCCGCTACCTGCTGCAGTTCTGCTAACAACTCATCAGAAAAACGATCCCTAGGGAGAATGAAATGCTCAAACTCATGCGTATCTGCCATCCTCCCTACTCTGTCATGAAGCTTCACCAGATTATACTTCATTTTTACCTGCCCCTTGGTGGAAGTCTTGGGAGGATCAAACTTATCCTTGATGAGCTTAAACACGATCTCGTAAGAAGGAAGGGTAAATACGGACATGACCATACCTTTTATCCCTGGCGCGATAATGAAGGAGTCACTTGAGCTAGATAAGTGCCGTATAAAATGACGATATAGCTCTGTTTTACCATGCTTACTGAATCCTATGGAAGAATAAAGGTCTGCATAAGATTTCCTGGGCATGAGGGTTCTCAGGAAATGAATGAGTTCTGAAGGGATACTCACCTCCACCATAAAATAAGAGCGGGTAAAGCTGAAAATGATACTCACATCATTAGGTGAAAGAATAAGCGTATCCATAAAGATGCCATCATTCCCGTTAAGTAAGGGGATCACAAATGGCCGATAGGTATCCCCCATCCTAATTCTCCCTACTATGTAAGCGGCTTTATTACGGTAAAAAACAGAGGTCAGCACTTCAAAACGAGTATCTCCCTTCGCAATGTGTGCCTTCACTAACTCCCGCCAGATAGACTTTCTAATGAATTCAATATCTCTCTCCAGGTTTTCAAAGCGCGCGTTAAATTGAAAATCCAGAATTATTTTTCTTGCTACCTCTTCAAAAGAGTCTTCTAATTGGTAGGACCTAAAAATGGTACTCTTCCCTGAGAATTCCCTCTGCTTGTGCTCATCTTCTACAAACATAAGGGTCTCATGGGCCCCCATTTTTCCTATCACCTTTCGGCACACAGAGTTGTAGAATGTTTCAGCTATCTCATAGCTAGTTCTCTTTTTAGCAAGTAAGATATAGACGGCTTTAATGTTACGCCAGATTTCCCAGTTAGCGTGTTCCCCTTGCATCATGCGCGTCACCTTCCGCGTAATTTCTGCTATTCTTCTCTTATAAAGATTTAGTCTTTCCTTAGAATCTACTTGAACATCAAGCCACTCACGCTTTTCAAAACGTTGTTTAGCTCTCTTGGTAATCAGATTAAAATCTTCCAGGTATGCATCAAAGGATTCTATAATAAAGGTTGCTACTTTTTCAGCAAGTATTGTTGACATGGAAATAAAATACAGTTTTTACAGAAAATTCTCATCAAATCAATGGAATGTCCTTAACCAGACAGCCTTACCACCAAAAGTCTGCTTATTTATGGCCATATTAATTCGGACAAGCCCCAACCACACAATAGTATATATTTATTTTCATATGTATTAACCAGACCCTCTCTTAATATGTTTTTAATAGACCTGTTAGGTCCACCTAAAACAGCCCCGAATCATGCATGTAGTCATCATAGGTAATGGAATAGCTGGTATTACTGCCGCCAGATATGTAAGAAAGCTTAGTAACCATAAAATAACTGTCATTTCTTCAGAGACAGAATACTTTTTTTCTCGAACTGCCCTCATGTACATCTACATGGGCCATATGAAATTTGAACATACTCAGCCTTATGAAAAGTGGTTCTGGAAAAAAAATCGCATTGATTTGATGTTTAATCATGTAACCCATATAGATCCTTCCACTAAACAACTTATCTGCTCTGATGGCACTATTTTACCCTATAATAAGCTGGTACTAGCTACTGGTTCTAAACCCAATAAATTTGGATGGCCAGGTCAGGACTTAGAAGGAGTATGTGGCATGGTGAGTAAGCAGGACTTAGATGATATTGAACGATTTTCAGTAGGGATGGAAAGAGCAGTCATCATAGGAGGAGGACTTATAGGGATAGAGATGGCTGAGATGTTTCACTCCAGGCATATTCCGGTAACTTTTCTCGTAAGAGAATCCAGTTTTTGGAATAAGGTAATGCCGCCGGAGGAATCTGAGATGATTAATCAGGAAATTTTCCAGACTGACGGCATAGACTTGCGCCTCAAGACTGAGCTAAAGGAAATTCTCCCAGATCAGAATGGGAAGGTAAGAGCTATTATTACAAATGAAGGAGAAGAAATAGCTTGTCAGTTTGTGGGCTTGGCAGCCGGTGTACATGCAAACCTCTCTTTGGCCAAGTCAGCAGGTATAGAAACCAACAGAGGATTCCTAGTAGATAAATACCTTGAGACTAGTGTGCCTGATATTTATGCCACTGGGGACTGTGCAGAGTTAAGAATCCCTCTTCAAGGAAGGCGGTCTTTAGAAGCAGTTTGGTATACGGGAAAGCACATGGGTCCTATAATAGCCAAAAATGTATGTGGAGAACCCACACCCTACCAGCAAAAGTTCTGGTTTAATTCTGCCAAGTTTATTGATATGGAATACCAAGTGTATGGAGACGTGAAGAGTGTAGCGGAAGAAGGAGAAAAGCACTTTTTCTGGAAGCACCCCAAGCTAAATAAATCCGTGAGACTTGTGTATAATGAGCATGATGGGAGAATATTAGGATTCAATCTGATGGGTATCCGCTACCGCCAAAACGTTTGCCAAAAGTGGATTGAACAGGAGACGCATGTGGAAGAAGTTCTCACCAACTTGGGCGCCGCCAACTTTGACCCAGAATTTTTTAAGGAATATGAGAAAGACATAGTAGCTACATACAATCAGCAAAATGGAACTAACATCAAACTCAAACGAAAAAGAGGTTGGAAACACGTACTTGCGGTTTTGAATAACTAATAAGATATCTGTTTTCACCTACTCAATACTTTTAGCATGAAATTTATCAAGTACATAGGGCTAGGTCTGTTTGTATCAGCGTTGCTTACGTTTATTTCCTTGATATTCATCAGTACTTATGAGATAACTGATCAGAATCTTGAAGGCTGGAGTGAGTCGTTTGATGAGGGTAATAAAGCATACCTTACTGAGGCACTCACTGAACTTAAAGGGCAGCACTTTGGAAATAAATTCAGCTATTTCTCAGCGCTTAAAGGTGCTTTTAGTAAAGCTAATGAGGCCATCAATCAAGAGTATGGAGTGGATCCCTCTACGCTATCTTCTGCTGCAGATCTAGCCATTGCAAAAGCTGGCTCCGGACCTATTACCTTATCAGAGGAATTACACACCGCAGCTAAGGAAGTACTCCCTGAAGGGATACACAAAACGATCTCCGACTACACTTCCTGGATGATTGGGCGAGAATATGCTGATAAGGAAGAGTTATCTTCAGCTATTCAAGAGCAGTTCGGGGTAGCTGCCAATGCATATGTTTCTTCCCTTCAAGTAGGAAATACTAAAGAATACCTATTCCAGGCGAGTAAGCTCACTGCTAAAGGAATTTTTTGGGACCATAAATACACCTTCTTTCTTTTGATTGTGGTGCTGGGGTCTTTTGGTGCGTTAGTATATATTTTTCCAGCCTTTTTTGATGGGATGCCAGGCATTAAGCATAATGGAATTTATTTTAGTTCAGCCTCTAACCGTGGATTAATCGGAATCTTAGCTGGTATATTCCTGGTCAGCTTTTATATCCTTCTTTACTTCTTTCATCATTACATAGCGGAGTGGATTACCCTTATGGACCCTGTGGCATATGCGCTTAGAGGGGAAGAAGCTAGCCAGTGGTTCATGTACGGCTTCCTTTACACGCTAGCCATTGTAGTTATGGGCCTTAGGATGTTTGCTAAGTACAGGCATAGTAATTACCACAAAGTCAGAACAGCTTCTATCATCTTCTTCCAAATGGCCTTTGCCTTCATCATTCCCCAGATTCTCTATCAACTAAACTTACCTGATAGTGATTTGAAAAATGCATGGCCACTGAATTATTATTTTTTCTTTGATTGGAATATTACCAAGCATATCTCATCTGGAACCTTCGGAGTATTTATGTTTGTATGGGGTACTGTATTAACTGTCATCGGAATTCCAGTACTCACTTATTTCTTTGGAAAAAGATGGTACTGCTCATGGGTTTGTGGATGTGGTGGATTAGCTGAAACCTTAGGAGACCCTTACAGGCAGCTTTCAGATAAATCTCTTACCGCCTGGAACATTGAGCGCTACCTCATTCATGCCGTCCTTGTCTTTGCCGTAGGCATGACTGGGCTGGTGCTGTATACCTATTTTAGTGGCGCTTCCAACATCGGTTTTCTAAATAGCTTCAAAGTCAGAGAAATCTATGGATTTGCCATAGGCTCTATTTTTGCCGGCGTGATAGGAACAGGCTTTTATCCTTTTATGGGGAATAGAGTTTGGTGTAGATTTGGATGTCCACTGGCAGCATACCTAGGTCTGGTACAGCGATTTAAGTCTCGCTTCAGGATCACCACTAACGGAGGGCAGTGCATCTCTTGCGGTAATTGCTCCACGTACTGTGAAATGGGAATTGATGTGAGATGGTATGCTCAACGCGGGCAAAATGTAGTAAGGTCTTCCTGTGTAGGCTGTGGCGTGTGTGCTGCTGTATGCCCTAGAGGAGTATTAGCCCTAGAAAATGGGCCTAATACGGATGTTTCCAGAATGAATGAAGTGAAATACTAAAAGGAATCATTCTGTTGATTGATAAGGGGTAAATTTTCTCCGAGAGTCTCTTTCTATTTATATAGCAAATGGTATACGGGATTCTATTCATTTGAGAATAGCTCTTCTTGAACCTTACTCACGAATGTAGGACTGACTTCGCTAATCTTGGCTATTAGTTCTATTTCCATCCCTTCTCTAAGCATACGTTGAATCATCATTAATCTCTCTTTTTCTTTTCCAAGTTCTTTCCCTAATTCCTTTCCCTGGCTAACGCCCTCCTGATAAAATCGGCTCTTACTTATATCTATGGTAAATGGCATGTAGGATTCTATTCATTTGAGAATAACTCTTCTTGAACCTTTTTTACAAATGTAGGACTGACTTCGCTAATCTTGGCTATTAGCTCTATCTCCATCCCTTCTCTAAGCATGCGTTGAATCATCATTAATTTTTCTTTTTCCTGCCCTAACTCTCTTCCAAGTTCTTTCCCTAATTCCTTTCCCTGGCTAACGCCCTCCTGATAAAATCGGCTCTTACTTATGTCTATGGTAAATGGCATGTCTTTAATCGTTTGGTAGACACTTCATTTAAGTTACGAAGATTACTTAGTATTTCCAGCTGGTCTATGTGCTTCTCTAATGTTACTTTATCCAGTGAAAGGTCATGAAGTCTTTGGATAATATCTCTACTTACCTCTTTATCATCTCTTCCTTCAAAGTCTGACAGAATCCCCAATACGATGACCTCAGGTGCTTGTGAGCCTAAGAACTTTTTATAAGAATAGTGATTGAGGCTTATCAGGTTAAAACCTGAAATAACTTCTTTTGATGACAGACTGTTCTGCATCTTGGACTCCTTCTCCCCGAGATATACGACAAACTGCTTGATAGGGATTTGATAGTGCCGCAGTAATACCCCTGCATATTCTGCCATGCGATACACCATGGCTTTCTCATCATGTGTTTGAAATTCAATATGGAGAATGAATTGTTCTCCCTGGACGGTCTTTGCTTTAGCTAAAAAATCAACTTCTCGCCTGAGGCTAGTATGCTTCAACCCCTCTAGTCGAATAGTTTCCGTCAGTTCTAAGCCAAGTAGTTCTTTTAACAGATTAAGGAATGAGGCTGTCAGGTTTTCTTTGATAATTTTATCAAATGCCTGTGATGCCATCTCCTAAACTACCTTTATTTCAATTTTTCATCAAGTAAAAGCTATGCTGACTAAGTCTCCACTTCAAACAAAAATCTACTTTTGATGAAAAAATAGAATGTTCAAGCCAACTATACTAGTAAAACAGGGTTATGGGTATTAGTTTTGTTCACCTTATACCATTACACTAAACATAAACAAAATTATGGCATTTTCACTTCCAGATCTACCTTATGCACATGATGCACTAGAGCCCCATATAGACACAAAAACCATGGAAATTCACCATGGCAAGCACCATAATGGATATACAAATAAATTAAACGCCGCCATAGAAGGGACAGATATGGCAGATAAAAGTATTGAAGCCTTATTAGCATCTCCGGCTAATGGAGCTGTCAGAAATAATGGAGGCGGATACTACAACCATACCCTCTTCTGGCAAGTAATGAGCCCCAGTGGAGGAGGAAATCCCTCCGGTGCCTTAGCTGATGCTATCAATGCTGCCTTTGGGTCATTTGACGGATTTAAGGACGCTTTCTCCAAAGCTGCTGCTACCCGTTTCGGATCTGGATGGGCTTGGCTAATCAAAAAAGCAGATGGAAGCCTGGCAGTTACTTCCACTCCTAATCAGGATAATCCATTAATGGATGTAGCTGATGAGCAAGGAACCCCTCTATTAGGACTAGATGTATGGGAGCATGCCTACTATCTGAACTATCAGAATCGTCGTCCTGATTATATCTCCGCCTTCTTTCAAGTCATTAACTGGGAAAAAGTAGCAGAACTATACGCTGCTTAGGCATACACATAAGGTTGTATTTAAAAGCTTCTCTATCTGCGGAGAAGCTTTTCTGTTTATCCTGCTATATGCACCTAATCAGATATATACTGGGAATACTTCTATTCATTCCGTCTATCCCTTTCTTACTCATTGCAGGGAAAAAGACCAGAGAAAAAGTTCCCAAGCTAGAGGCGCCTACTGATACTACAGGTATTTCAGGAGTTGGTGATAATTTCCTAAAACTGCTAGTAACAGGAGAAAGTACCATGGATGGAATAGGCGTAGAAAGTCACAAAGAGGGTTTCACGGGCTCATTAGCAGATTATTTGGCAAATAGCACTCAAGCACAAATCCACTGGCAAGTGGTGGCTAAAAGTGGATTTACGGCTAAACAGGTTTTGGTAGAGCTGCTCCCTACTTTTCCTGAAGAACCACAGGATCTCATCATCATTGGGCTGGGTGCTAATGATGCCTTTACCTTAAATACTCCTTTTAGGTGGAGGAAACACATGCGCAGGCTTATTTTGAGCCTCCAAAGTAAGTATCCTCACACTCCTATTGTATGTATTCATATGCCTCCCATCAAGGAATTTCCTGCCTTTCCCCCCATTCTCCAATTTTTTATAGGTGGATTAGTAGATATCCATGGAAAAGAATTGGCTCATCTTGTTTCCAGGATGAGCCATGTATTTTATCCAGATGACCCCATAAGATTTAACAGTTGGAAAAAGAAATTTCCAGCTCTAGCGCACCTTCCTAATGAAGTATTTTTCAGTGATGGGGTTCATCCATCTGCACTAACTTACCAAACATGGGCGCAGGACGTACATACTTTTATTTACACTCAAAAGATACTCACCTAAATCGTATCAGTTAGGACTAGTACCGCATACACAATACTAGGTACCCAGAATAGCAGGATAAGGACTAAGTCTATCCAGAAATTATTGGTAATCTCCCCCTCGTACAGATACACAGATAAAGGAGGAAGGAGAACAGCTAGAATAAAAAGGCCCACATCTGCCTCATTTGATTTCTTTCCCTTTTTTACCTCTTTGATAGACTTACGTATATTCTTTCTGAAGGCCTTTTTTTCAGCCTTGCTAAGATTTTCCCAACTCTTTTGTTGCTCCTCTACTTGAACATCTTGAAAACCACTCCTCTGCTCAGCCTGAAGTGTTCCCACATTTAGCAAGAGGAAAAATCCCACAAATAGATATAAAAACTTCATATAACTTAGGTTATAAATACTAATTGGTTTCAATGTGTGGTAAAATACCTTTTTCTTAACTAATTGAAAGACACCACAGGGGAAAAACCGCTGCTTATCCTGTGCCAAGGTTTCAAAATGGAAGAATCTCTTCTAACTTAGTGAATCACACAATCACATTAATTTTTAACATGGCCGCTACGTATATACTCGCACTAGATCAGGGAACTACGAGTTCCCGAGCCATCATCTTTGATAAAGAATCCAATATAGTAGGGATGGCTCAAAAAGAATTTACCCAATACTTCCCACAGCCTGGATGGGTAGAACATAATCCCATAGAAATTCTGAACACCCAGCTGTCAGTAGCCAGGGCAGTATTAACCCTTAACCATATTACCCCTGACCAGATAGAAGCCATAGGAATCACCAACCAGAGAGAAACAGCTTTGGTGTGGGATAAAACTACCGGTCAACCTGTATATAATGCTATCGTTTGGCAGGATAGGCGTACTTCTTTCATCTGTGATGAACTGAAAGAGAAAGGAATGGAGCCCTACATCCGTGAGAATACCGGACTGGTGGCAGATGCCTACTTTTCAGGGACCAAGATCAAGTGGATATTAGATCACTTGAAGGAAAAAGATCCTTCCTTCACAGCTGATAATCTCTGCTTTGGGACAGTAGATACCTGGCTCATCTGGCAACTGACAGGAGGAGCTGTTCATGCCACAGATTACACCAATGCTTCCAGAACCCTCCTCTACAACATCAAAGAGCAGAAATGGGATGAGACCATGATGAAGGAACTCAATGTTCCTGCTAGTATGCTACCAGAGGTCAGACCCAGTAGTGGGGACTTTGGGGATACTATCCCCAAGTGGTTTGAAGGTACAAGCATTCCTATAAGAGGCGTAGCTGGAGACCAGCAAGCAGCTATGTTTGGCCAAGCTTGCTTTAAGCCAGGTATGACTAAGAATACCTATGGGACAGGTTGTTTCATGCTGATGAATGCGGGGGATGAGTTTATCGCCTCCAAGTCTGGACTACTAACTACCCTTTGCTGGAGTCCGGAAGGCAAAGTACAGTATGCCTTAGAAGGAAGTATCTTCATAGCAGGTGCCGCTATCCAATGGTTAAGAGATGGATTGAAAGTGCTGGATGAAGCACCTGACTCAGAGTACTACGCCATGAAGGTAGAAGATAATGGAGGCGTATATGTGGTTCCTGCCTTTGCAGGTCTGGGTGCGCCCTACTGGGATATGTATGCACGTGGAGCCATATTTGGGCTCACTAGAGGTTCTACTAAAGGGCATATCATTCGTGCTACACTAGAGTCCTTAGCTTATCAAACGCGTGATGTACTTACTGCCATGGAAAAAGACGTGGGAAGGAAAGTAGAGAAACTAAGAGTAGACGGAGGTGCATCCGCTAACCAACTCCTTATGCAATTCCAGTCAGACATTCTGAATACTACCGTAGAAAGACCCTCTATCACAGAAACCACTGCCCTTGGAGCAGCTTATTTAGCAGGTTTATCCGTAGGCTACTGGTCAGCTTCTGAGCTTAGTGATTCCTGGAAGGTAGATGCTACCTTCAGCCCAGAAATGAGTGAAGAAGAAAGATCAGGCCTTTACAAAAGCTGGGAAAAGGCTGTCCAGCGTACCATGAACTGGGA
>JBCCLI010000224.1:0-10534 GCA_039026975.1 Bacteroidota bacterium
CCAGCTGGGTTCTTTTCCTTTCCGCTCTTCTTTTCTGTCTATCATTAACCAAGATACTGTCCTGTATGAGCAAGCACATGAGAGGGAAAAACTCACCATGAGCTTTCAGGAGGGAGATAGCTTAGCTGGATTTACATGGCCGGTGGAAGTAGCTATCATGTCAGCCGGCTCGTTTGCAGGTAGTGATGTCTCTATCCTGATCAAGAGTCAAGAACTGGCGCCTAAAGCGAGAGGACTAAATATAGTAGTCTTGGACTCTCTGGGAGAAACAGTAGAGGTGGCTCATTTTGACACCTATATAAGCTCTGTGAGGGAGGTAGTAAATAAATGGAACAGTTATAACGATAACTGATCTTGCCATTATTCATAATTATTCATAACATTAAAATAGATAGTCAATTGGTAATAATTTTATAGTAGATTCTAACTATAAATCAATATAGTTAGCATGCAATCCTTAAATTCTATAAGATTTAATCTATTTCCCCACCTATTCCTGCTAATTACATCAATTTTCTTGCTGTTTTATAAACTTGATCACCAAGCGCTGTACTTATGGGATGAGTCTAGGTTGGCAGTAAAGGCTTGTGAAATGATTGAGGGGGGACATTATGTAGTCCCACATTTCCATGGTGAACCAGATATGTGGAGTTTGAAACCTCCTCTGATGATTTGGCTACAAGTATTTTCGATAAAGGTATTCGGGGTTAATGAGTTTGCTGTCAGGTTTCCTTCGGCTGTTATGGGTTTTCTGACCATTCTTTTAATGTATGTGTTCTCCATAAAATTTCTCAAAAGCTCTTCCATTGGATTATGGGCAGCTTTCATTCTCTTGACTTCACTAGGATACATGGAGGTACACGCGGTTAGAAATGGAGAATACGAAGCCTTATTGACATTTTTTCTTTTAAGTGGAGCCTTAAACTGGTTTTTATATTTGGAGAATATTCAAAACGGAAACCAATACTTGTGGCTGAGTGCTATATCTATAGGGTTAGGTGTACTCAGTAAGAGTGTAGCCGGTCTTTTATTCTTACCAGGGATATGTTTGTATACATTATTCTCTGGTAAGCTACGGTCTATTCTCACTGATAGAACATTCTGGTTAGCTGTACCGGTTAGTATAGGGATCTTTATTTGGTATTACCTGCTGCGTGAACATTTAAATCCAGGTTATTTACAAGCAGTGTATGATAATGAGCTATTTGGCAGATTTGGAGGTGTTATTGAGGGGCATCAAGCTCCTGCCACATTTTATATAAAAGATCTGTTTGGGGACTTTTTATTCTGGTTATCTTTTTTGCCCATAAGTCTCTGGGGGCTGCTTTGGGCTAAAGCCAAAGAAAGAAGACTCATGATCTTTCTCCTAAGTACGGGAATAAGCTATCTGTTACTCATTTCCTTTGGACAAACTAAGCTTGAGTGGTATGAGATTCCTCTGTATCCTGTCATGGGACTCTTAATGGCTATGGGCTTGCAAGCTATTTTCAGAAAAATCGCTTCCAGCCTACGTGTGCCTGCTTACGAGTGGGTATTCTCTATTCTTTTTCTTCTGATGATTTACCCTTTTCCCGTTATGAAGATGTGGAATACGATCAATAAAGATATGATTGATGGGGAGTATATGCAGAAGTTTCTGGCTCAAAATAGCTATGGAGAATTTTTTAATAAAAAGGCTGTGCCTGATACTACTTGGCTACTATATAGGGGGTATAATGCTCATACTTATTTTTATCAGTACAAGCTTAAAGCGGAGGGAAAAGAAATCTATATGTGGGGGCCTGATCTTGCCAGGGTAGGAGATGTTGCTTTAGTCTGTGAAGATCCCTTTAAGGCCGAATTGAAAGAGCGGGCTCATCTAACCATTATGGACTCTTTATATAATTGTATACTGGTGAGAGTTGATTCTCTCAAATGATAGGGAAATGCTTCTGAGACCTCATCTGGTACTAGCTTAAAGACCCTCTATTTTTTATTATGGAGCAAGGATAAAATCTTCTCTCTTTCCTTTTCTTTTCTCATCCAATAGTTTCTGGCCCATACTCTATGAATCTTCCAGCCTTTCTGTTTCAGAAGCTCATCTCTGTATACTTCTCTTTCCTTGCTACTGATCCCACTGAAATATTGCGGCCCTTCACATATGATGCCTAAGAGGTAGCCTTCATCCTCTTTATGCTGTTTAATAGCTATGTCTAGCTTATAGGAGGTATTGCCTAGATGTTGGATCACATGATATCCCTGTTCCAGGAGGAAAGAGGTAAGGTCGTTAGCTATGGAGTTTTCTTCTCGTACTGGGCTAGTTATCTCTTGTAAGGAAGTGGTTTCCCGGGAAGCTTCCTGCTCACTTACTGCCTTAGCAAACTGTAACCAAGCCTTAAATAGTCGAGGGCCTTTATGGGTACTACTTTCTACCTGCAATTCTGATGGCTGGAAGCTACAAACCACATATACCTGCAAACGAGCTCTGGTAATGGCTACATTTAGCCTATTTTCTCCTCCTTCCTGATTCAGTAGCCCAAATCTAGCCTGTAGCTTTCCTCTGGCATCAGGAGCATAGGCAATAGAGAAAATGATAATATCCCGTTCATCTCCTTGTACATTCTCAATGTTCTTAATGAACAAGGCGGGAGCCTCCTCCTCCCCCTTAGGAATAAGCATGTCTGTCAGCCTATGGTAGTGAGGGTGATGGGACTGTCCTAAATTTTCTAGCTCTGTATCCAGTAAATCCTTGATGAGTTCCTGCTGATGGTAATTAATGGTAACTACGCCTATGGAAGGTTTATCTTCCCTATCCAGTAGGTTTCTAATCAGATGGATAATTTCCTGGGCTTCTACCTCATTTGTATTCCTGGACCAACTCCCGGGAACTGCTTTCCACACAATAGGAGGAATATTCTCAAGCTTAGGGGTAGAAGGAGGAATGACCTGTAAACGATCTTCATAAAAGTGAGTATTGGAGAATTGGATAAGCGCACTATCTTGAGAACGGTAATGCCAGCGTAGATGGGTTCTGGGAAAGAGACTCTTAGCCAGATCCAGAATACTTTCTACTTCCAGGGCTATGTCATTCTCTATGAATTCAGCTTCTACATCCTCAAATTTGACTGCATATAAATTGAGGGGTTGGAGCTGCTGTTCATCTCCTGCTACCACAGACTGTTTCCCCCTTAGTAAAGCGGGAAGAGCTCTTTCTACATAACACTGGGAGGCCTCATCAAAAATCACTAGATCAAAGAAATCTTTCTCCATAGGAAAAATAGCAGATACAGATTCCGGTGATCCTAGCCAGCATGGCGCCAACCTGTGAAGCCCCTCTTCCCAGGTTTCTCGAATAAGCTTACGAACGGACCAAATCCTTCTTTTTTTAGAAACCTGATGATAGATGTTTCGGTAGGTAATAGGGTTTTTTAGCCTGTTGAATTCCAGTATGTCCAGGACACTTTCTTTAAGCCTTCTGTCAATCAGTTCTGTTACCTTTTCCCGCTTAGTAGCTAGTTTATCAGCATAACTTTCCGCTTCCCTATACCATGCCCTGGCACTGACCTCCACTAATATGGGGTTTTCTCGCTCATACTGAGAAATCCAGTAATACTGTATGCTATGGACTACTTGAGAAATAAGTTCTTCCTCATGTTCATCTGTTAATTCAGGGAGAATCAGACTGACTAGCTCTTCTTCCGCAGTGCTTAGCTGGGACTTAAGAATGTCCAGGGCTTGTAAATCTTGGAAGTCCTCTTCAAAGGAAGCTACCAGGGATGCTTGAATAGGAGCCGTTTCCTCAGGCAAAGGGACGGACTGCAAGAGGATATGTTGCTGAGTAGGATGCAGAAAGTGGGACCATACCTGCATACTTTCTTCCTGTAATTGGCTGAATCTTTCAATCTTGCTGATTTCTTCCAGGGAAGCGTTCCACTCACTTTCTTCTAGCTGGCCAAAGGAGAAGGTAGGTAGGAGAATGGGGTAGGCTTTTAGGTCTTGAAGGAATTTGAAAGCCGAAAGACTTTGGTCTTTCCTCCTGAGCCATTCCTCCTTAGTAGCAGTAGATGCTAACAGAGGGAAGTCAGCAAGAAATGTATGACGTTGGATAAGGCTATATAGTCGCTGAAGATTTTTCCAGGAAGAAAACTCCTTAATTACCTTTTTCCTAGTATCAGCCGTGTAGTTGATTCCGTTCTCTCGGAGCAGCCTGCTGACAAACCAGCGTGCCTTCCAATACTTCAAAGAAAAATACTGTCCTGGTCCTGCCGGATAGGATAACTGAGTAGTATGAATGTCTAATTCCTGGAAGTATTTCCAGTGCTTATCTTGTAGGAGGTGAAACTGTTGGTGTTGCCGGACCAGCTCGGAATATTGCTGGTGTAAGTCTACTAGCTCTTCCCAGCTAGCACTTCCCTCGAGCATATTGCCTACATCCTCACAGGTATATGCGTCATTCAGGTAGCTTTCTAGCTGGCGGAATAAGCTAGTATTTTTCTGGTTTTCAGAGGGGTAGATGAGGTTTACCTTTATTTCTGAGGGGATCTGGCCATGAACCTCATGTAGAAGCTTAAGCTGTTCTGGTAGCAGTAATAGTTTTTGCTTGATTCTATTCCCGTCTTCATGACTAAGGTGGTGGAAGGAAAGCCGCGTATACCATGGATGAGCGGGAGAAAGGAGATCCTTATAAGCTAATAATTGGTAAAGAGTCTGCTGAGTAGCAGCTAGTTTTTTACTATCAAATCTGCTAGCCAGTTCTCTCAGGGGCAGGTAGGTTTCCAGCCAGTGCGTATCCAAGTATAGTTGATGGATAGATTTACCACAAGTCTGTATGGTGGTTAGCGCATGGAAAAGCTGGTCAAACTTACGTCCCAGCTGATCAGCCTGCCGTGAGATGAGGTTATAGGCATGCTGCCACTGGGTAATATTGAGGTTGTTGATATCCTTCTTGAACTGATCTAAGTCATCTATTTGCTGCCTGAGGTTACGGTAAATAGCTGCCCTGTCTATCCGGTAATCATGTACTAAATAGGCAAATCGGTCCAGTCCCAGCTGCTGTAATCGCTGATAGACTACGTCTAGGGCCGCCCGTTTTTGAGAGACTACTAACACCTTTTTCCCGTGTGCCATAGCATCCGCAATCATGTTGACTATCACCTGAGACTTACCCGTTCCGGGTGGGCCATGGATCACCAGGGAGTGGCCAGCTTTCACCTTAAGCAATGCTTCTTCCTGGGTAGCATCCACTGGCGTAACATAAAAACGGTCTTCTTCTTTTACCTCAGCTTGAGGAGCATCCCTTTCTTCACTTGCATAGGTAGGCGTAGTAGGAAATAGTTCTTCAAGCCTAAAAGTCTCTGATTGATCTTCTATGGTTTCATAATCCTGGAGGAGAGCAGAATCAGACTGGGGGAATATGCCTAGGACAGCCTGAGATTGGCACTTTAACTGACCTGTCTTGAATGATTTCAGGGTGTCAGCCAGATAGTCTGGGAAGCGTTCCAGTTTTTGGTCAAACAGTCTGGGATTGAGGTTGATTTCTATTTCATAGGTCTTGATAAGGTCATGTAGAGACGTGAGAAAGCCTGCCCAGTCAGTGGTAGGTTCTAGCTCCAGCTCCCAGAAGTCTGCGGGTAGCCGTTGAAATTGGAATTGTTCATAAGCCAGGAAAAAGGTTTTGTTCAGTTTAATAGGTTGGTCTGTAAGGGGGCTGAGGGACCACCTGGGCTTTTCATGCAGGTTTCTTGTGAGCCTCACAGGAAAAAGGACCAAGGGGCATCTCACTACCGTATCATCTACAAACTTCCCTTCAATGAAGGGGTAGCCTACATATAGGTCATAGCTCCCTACTTCTTCAAATAGGGTGCGAACTTCCCGGTAAATAGCATTAAGCCTTCTATCTATGAGGTTGGTTGCCGCTAATCTGGCGTCTAGTTTAGTGAGCAATTTCAGCTGTTTCCTCCCTAATATTTTCTTTATCAGTTCTTCGGGGGTAGTATTTTCGAGGTATCCCATCTCTGCCATATCCATGTCTCTCCTTTTAGACAGACGTGAGAGTTTCAGGGATCTGTTTCCCTGGCTGAGGTTAATAAGGCGGAGCTTATAGGTGTGGAGGATTTGCTTCATAAAGACTGGCACATCCCAGCAAAGCGGGACGGAACTTCAGTAAAACTCACATAAATTCCCTTTTCTTGCAAATGAGAAAATTCTCTATGAATGACTGAAATATCAAGCTAGCCTACATAAAATTGATAATAAGAAGTATTCTAATTGAATAATCAAAGACTGGAAACGTTTATTAATGAAAATTTCATTTATTTATTAAATTGCCGAATAGTACAGTAAAAACCTTGACCTTATGTTGGCTTCTTTCTGGGAAACATTTATTCAAATAAGCATAGTTCTTATTAGTGCACTGATATTGGGAGGCTTATTTTTTAGAATTATAATGAGATTATCAGTGTGGAAAAAGCCATCTTTTGTCATTGAGGAGGAACTGTACAAGTTAACTACCACTCCTGCACTTGCTGTCGAGCGAGTGTTCTTAAGGGAGAAGAAAGGTAGCTCTATGATTCAGTTAATTTTAAGAAATACAGGTAGTCTCTTGAGTTTACATAAGATCATTCCAGCTGAGAAAAATGAAGTAACCATCACTTATTTACCTCATGCTGAAAATGACCAGAACTTACCTGAAGACTATCCCCAAGGGACAAGTATGACCCTTTTTCTTAAAGGAGAATCCATAGAAGATAGAACCTATCACTTTTATATTGTGTTTCAGGCCTTAGATGGAGAAACACATTGGCAAGAAATTAGTGGGAAGGGAGATATAGATGTTAGCATAGCATCTCCACAACCCTACTCAGAAGACCTCTACCCAAGCTTATCATTAATATAGAGCATCTTAGGGTCTTAATGAGAAAACAAACTTTTACCGTCCATGATGGATTTAGAAATCTGGTTGGACCTTGCTGTAGGAATCATTGCTTTACTAGCCATAGGATTAGGAGTTTGGGTTTACTTCTCCTCTGAGAAAGGAAAAGAGATATCCCTTCCATTTTTAAACAATCTTTCTCCCTCATCTTCCCCCAAAAAGAAAAAATCAAGCCCTCCTAAGATTTCCCAATCTTTGAACAGGCTGCTAGGGAGGGAAGATAATTCAACGCCGTCCTACGCACTTCCTGAGGAAGAACCCTTGACGGTCCCCATTAGGTCTACTACCTTACCTTCAGACAGGAAGGTGCCTCCACTAGAGGAACTGTATAACAGAGCGAAAGCCTTTGATCAGGAGGAGGAAGAAGAAACCCAACCAGAAGAACAAAATTCAGGAATCTTCTCTGCATTGTCCCCACAAACATCTGAGCCGGTTTCCTTGCCTGAGAATTATCAAGAAGAAGCTACCCATGAGGAAATCCCAGCCACTGAGCCTTTGCTTACCCAGCGTATCCTGGATAGGATTAACGGTAGCAGTAATGAGGATCTGACAGAAGAACCTCTCACAGAAGAGGCGCAAGCACCTGTACATGAAGAGCCTGCGGTAGTAACCCTTGAGCCAGTGGTCCCTCCAGTGGCTGAAGTAACATCTGCTCCAGAAGTAGAAACAGAAGAAAAGCAGGAAGAAAAAATTGCGCCTCCGCTTCCTGAAACCAGAAAGCCCACCCTAGAGCCCCAACAAGTCGTAGAGCCACTAAGAGTTACTCCACCAAAGAAACCTGAATTTACTAAAGCTGAGCAGCCTACAGGTAACGTATCAGGGCTACCGACGCTCCAAGGGGCTGAAAGTGGAGTTCCCTTTTCATTTGCTCAATTTTTACTGTTGATTCAGACCAATGTTCAAAAAACCGTAGCACAGGCAAAAGAGAAAATCTCACAGGTAAAAGATTCAGCTCGGACATCCACCAGAATTAAGCCTAAGCCTGCCGCTGAATATGAGGCTGGCAATAAAAAGGTAAGTGGCTTCAAAGGGAAAATGCAGAGCCTTTTTCAGTCTGTTACTTCTATCTTCCAAAGAGGAGTAGAGAAAGTTCAGGAAAAGACGGATATTCCGGGAAGAGTAAAAGGAGAAGATGATTTAGTGGAGATAGCTACACAGACCACTAGAAATGGAAGAACACCCTATCTGAACTTTTTCAAAATTGATGAAATACCAGTAAAAGAAAACAGCATTTTATTAGGGCTACAGAATATAGGATGGACCTTACATTATGAACACTTTGAAATAGAGGAACATAATCAGGTAAAATTAAAATACAAGGCTCCCCAAAGATACTCTACCTCCCCTGCTACCTACCCGCAGGGAAGCTTAATCTGTTTTGAAATAGATAACCAAGGGAAAAAAGACTTTGCCTACCACTTCAAAGTATTCTTCGAGGATAGAGGAGGAACTTCCTACTTCCAGGAGATATATGGCCAAGGAGTGGTTCCCCCTATCATTAAAGATCCTGAAATTCTCCAGGGGGAAGAAGCTGTAGCAGAAGGTGTTTCCTAATGATGCTCTAGGGAATTATTAGTCTACTGCCGATAAAAAATCATTCCACTTAAACTGACTGAGTAGCCAGTACCTCTGGAATCTTCCATGGTGGAAGAGGAGAATGGTAGCTGTTAATCTTTCTTTTGGAAAAGAGAGAAAGTTTGGGATAGGCTATCGAATGCTTCACTGAGGATCTTGCTCAATTTTCCTATTACTTTGACAGTCCGCAGGAATTAGTTTTTTTGCATGCTTCAATTCAGAAAAAATGAAGATACTGCTTATAGGCGGTGGCGGTAGAGAGCATGCCCTAGCCTGGAAAATGGCCCAGTCCCCCCTTTGTGATCAGCTGTATATAGCTCCAGGTAATCCAGGTACGGCTTTGCATGGAACTAACCTGGACATAGGAGTATCAGACTTTCCCGCCATTAAGCAGTTTGTAGAGGAAAATACTATAGACATGTTGGTAGTAGGCCCGGAGCAGCCACTGGTGGAGGGCTTGGCAGACTTCTTGAAAGAGAGTGAGACATTTGTGATTGGTCCTAATCAGCAAGCGGCTCAGCTAGAAGGCAGTAAAGCCTACAGTAAAGCCTTCATGGATAAATATGGGATTCCTACGGCTGCTTATAAAGAGTTCCAGGAAGGGCAGGAGGAAGAGGCAGTTGCCTATCTGGATACTATGAAGCTTCCCATAGTGGTAAAAGCCAGTGGGCTGGCTGCTGGAAAAGGAGTATTAATTTGTCAGGAGAAAAAGGAGGCTGAACAAGCCATCCGAGATATGCTTTCAGGTACTTCTTTTGGAGAAGCTGGCCAAACCATAGTGATAGAAGAATTTCTGGAGGGAGTAGAGATTTCCATTTTTGTCTTAGTTAATGTAGATGAATGTGCGGTTCTCCCTTCTGCTAAAGATTATAAGCGGATAGGAGAAGGAGATACCGGCTTAAATACGGGAGGTATGGGAGCTGTTTCACCAGTTCCATTTGCAAATGAGGCCTTCATGAAAAAAGTAGATGAGCAGGTAATCAAGCCTACGATGAGGGGAATGTGGAAGGAAGGAATGAACTATCGAGGGTTCCTCTTTATAGGATTAATGGTAGTAGGGGAAGTCCCTTATGTGTTAGAGTATAACGTGAGAATGGGGGACCCGGAAACAGAAGTAGTTATGCCCAGGCTGAAAACAGATCTGCTAGCGCTATTTCAGGCTATGAAAGAGGGGACCTTAGAAGAGGAAGAGGTAGAAATAGACCCTAGAGTGTGTAGCACCGTGATGTTAGTGAGTGGGGGCTATCCTCAGGCTTATGAAAAAGGAAAGGCTATCACAGGAATAGACCAGTCTGTACATAGTCTCGTTTTCCACGCTGGAACTAAAATGGTTAATTCTAAGCTACAGACTAACGGCGGGAGAGTTTTAGCTGTAAGTAGCTTTGGAGAACACATCCAAGAAGCAGTAGATACCTCCCTGGCAGTCATAGAGCACATAGAATTTGAGGGAAAAACCTTTAGAAAAGATATAGGGAAAGATTTAATCAGCTAGGGTAAATCAGCATGGCTATCAGCTGTTTTGAGGAAGAGGAGAAATAAGTAAGTATGGAAAAACTGGTCCAACATATAAAAAGCTTGGTACCTATTTCAGATGACCACTTGGTAATTATACAGGATAAGCTTGTTGAGAAAAAATTTGAAAAGAAAGCGTACCTACTTCAGGCAAATGAGTATGCAGCTGAGGTATATTTTACCCTAAGCGGTTGTCATAGAACCTATATCTTGGATTACAATGAAGTAGAGCATAATATTTCCTTTTCCATGGAAGATTGGTGGTTTGGAGATTTACAAAGTTTTATCAGAAAAACACCTGCCTGCTTCTATATCCAAGCTTTAGAGGATACGACTGTCTTATCTATTAACTGGGAAAATTGGCAATACCTCATCGACAAAATTCCTGAGTTCCTGGCTTACACAAGAATTTTATTCCGCAACACCATGTTCTCCCACGAGAATAGAATTGTACAAAACCTTTCCTTTACCGCAGAGGAACGGTACAACCATTTTTTAAAAAGATACCCTGACTTAGCCCAGCGAATATCGCAAAAA
>JBCCLI010000225.1:0-10508 GCA_039026975.1 Bacteroidota bacterium
CTATCTAATAGAATGCGGGAACTTACCCCTGCCATTCCTAAAGCTGAGAGTCTTGTATTTGGCATAGGGGCAACTTCAGCCGTATTTGGGAAACCCGTTTCCTTTGCCCTCTACGGAAGAAATATGGAAGAGCTACGTGCTGCCAAAGAAGTCCTGAAGCGTAAAATGAGCCAGCGAGAGGATTTGAAAGATGTGTCTGACTCAGATCAGCTAGGCGTGAAAGAACTCATCTTAACTCCTACTTCGCAGGCAGAGCTATTAGGCATGAACCTGGGCATGATCATGGGGCAGGTAAGAGCTGGATTCTTTGGGGAAGAAGTTCAAAGCCTCCAAAGAGGGGAAGATGAAGTAAAAATATGGCTCAGATATCCACGAAATGAGCGTAGCCGGATGGACCAGCTCATGAGTATGTCCATTAATGACCCCAGAGGGAATACCTATTACCTGAAGGATCTGGTAGAAATAGAAGAAAGAACTGGCTCACTAGCTATCAATCATCTGGAAGGAAGACGAGAAATACGGGTAGAAGCGAATGTAGCTAATATCAATGTATCAGCTCCTGGTGTCATAGCAGAGGTGGAAGCACAGGTCATCCCTGAAATTCTGGAAACGTATAGCTCAGTTGATTATTCCGTTGAAGGGCAGAATAGGTCTTCCTTCAAGTTGTTAGAAACCATGGCCCTGGCAGGCCCTATCATCATGCTATTCATCTTCAGCTTAATCGTTCTGAATTTTAACTCCTTCTCTCAGGCCTTAATCGTATTCTCCTTATTCCCCTTTGCGCTCATCGGAGTTATTCTGGGGCATTTGATTCAAGGAGTCTCGCTGAACATATTCTCCTTCGTAGGAACTATAGCCTTAATAGGAGTATTTGTGAATAACTCTTTGGTCTTCATTTCTACCCTCAACCAGAAACTTCAAGAGGGCGTGAACTGGCAGCAGGCGCTAAGGGAAACGGCAGAATCACGCTTTAGGCCCATACTGCTAACCACCATTACCACGGTAGCAGGTCTGGGGCCCCTCATAGCTTCCAGCAGCATAGGCGCCCAGTTCTTGAAAGGCCCTGCCATTGCTATTGCCTACGGACTCAGCTTTGGCTTATTCAATGTGCTACTATTGTTACCGGCCCTGCTAAACGTGTCTAATGGAGTCCGAATAGGGCTTCACAACCTATTCAACAGGGAGAAGGCGAGTCCAGAACAGGTGGAGCCAGCCGTCCAAGCCCTCAAATATCAAATCCAGGAGTAAATAACCCATTGAGAATTCATCATGAATAGATCGAAATATATAGCATTGACGATAAATAGCTTAATTCTCGCAGGATTAGCTTTCCTAAACCTACAGCAGGGCTTTAGCCAGGAAACACTCAGCCTGGAAGAAGCCGTAAAAACGGCCCTGGAGAATAATCAACAGATCAAAATCCAGCAATATAATGTGGATATCAGTACCCTCAGGGTACATCCTTCCCTGGTAGGTAGAAGGCCTGTCCTTAGCCTAAACGGCTCCTACGAACTGGGTTGGAGTGATGCCAATATTGAGACCCTATCATTTGATCCTACAGTGGACCGCAATTCTGAAATAGAATTAGATGGCTATTCTCAGGATATCATCATCAGTCCGGAGCTGAGCATGAATATATATGATGGCCAAAGTGGAAAGTACAGACTGGACCAGCTAAGAACAGCCAATGATCTTGCTGCCCTTCAATTACGCCAAACCATAGAGCAGACTATCAGCGAGGTGAGTAATGCATACTTACTACTAGCGGAACAGCAGGCTCTGGTAGAAATCACTCGTCAAAGCACGGCAGTAAGCCTGGAGAGGCTAGAGAGAATAGCCGTAGATGAAAGCTATGGGAATGCCGGAAGCCTCCAACGCCTACAGGTATCTGTAGACCTAAAATCTGATAGTGCGGGACTAAGAAGTCAGTTGCTGAGTGTAACCAATAGTAGGAGAAACTTAAATCGACTGATGGGAGTAGAGCTGAGTAAGGAATATGAGGTGAATACTGAAGTAGTGGTAAATGAACAATTGAGCCTGGAAACACTTTCCACCTCCCTATTCGAGAATAGTACGCTTCTTAAACTTAGTCAGCAAAATATTAAGCTGGCGGATCTAGATGTAGCATTGAGCAAAGTAGCTTATCGCCCACAGCTCCAGGGCTATGTGAATGCCAGCTATGTAAACCTGACTGATGACGCCAACTTTCTCCAGGCCAACCGGACATTCGGTCCTAATGTGGGGCTCAGGCTAAACATGACCCTCTTCGATGGAGGAGCCAGAAAGATCAATAAGCAAACTGCCTTACTGACCTATCAACAAAGAAACCTGGAACGCAAAGACATAGAGGCAGAATTAATGAAAGAGCTCCAAAATGCCTATGCTGTTTATCTCAACACCCTGGAGCTACTGCGAATAGAAAAGAGTAACCTACTCACTTTTGAGAAAAACCTGGAAAACATGCTGAATATGCAAGGCCTAGGCCTGGCTACCTATACGGATGTACGTACGGCTCAGCTTAACCTAAATGCAGCCAGGAACAGGATAGCTACTTTCCAATTTAATATCAAGCAGGCTGAAGTAGCCCTCTATAATTTATCAGGCCAGTTGATCAATGAATAAAACAGATTGGTAACAGTTAGTATAGTTCCCTTTGGGGTCGTCCTTCTGGGATGGCCCCTTTCAATTTACTTTCCGGAGAATTTCCACTTTCCTTTTCCCTACGCCAAACTTCTCCACCCTTAGGTAGGCCTGATGGTTCACTTTCTGCTGCTTATGGGTAACTATGGCCACTAGCCCATCTAGGGAAAGAACAGGAGACAGATGGGTAAGCATGTTCTCCAAAGGCTCTTCAGTCCCTCCTGCCCAACTTATCATCTGACCATAAGGCGCATCCGTCAGAATAACATCAGCCAAAAATCCTTGTTCTTCTGATTCAACAGGCTGTAACGCATCTTTCTCAAACAGCCTGACAGATGGGGAGGATGCTTTTTCCCTCAGTCTCTGAAGACTTTCTAAGGCGTCTTGATGGGTAGGCTTTTGATAGGTAGTGTGTAAATAGATTAGTTCTTTCTCACGTATAGCAAGACCTTCTGAGCCTAATAAGCCGAGGTTTTTAGCTGCAAATTCTAATGCCGCTGCTGATATGTCTGAGCCTATGATCTCTTCTATTCTCTTATGATACCAGAAACCCACCACTGTCAATAAGTAGGCTTCTCCACACAAGGGGTCATATACCTTAACCTTTTTCTCAGGAAAATAGGATAAGCATCTCCCCATGATTTCTATTGCCAAACGAACCGGAAAAGTGGCTAACCCACTTTTATGATATATGACCCTCCCACTCGAAAAATCCTCATAGTTTTGAAGTGGGGCATGGTGATACTGCATACAGATACATTCAAAAGTCTATAGGCATATTACACTTTATACCAGAAAAGGGGAAGGAATTACACTCCCTTCCCCCATCTAATTCAAAAAGACTATCAATGATTTATTGGACTATGACAGGGGCATCTTCCACTAATTTCCAATTCCCTTCCCCATCTTTCACCAGGGTTAAAAGAGAGACCATGGACATTTTTTCTCCTGTAGTCCTTACTTTTACGCTTGCCAGTCTACCATTTAGGATCATTTCTTCAAAGGAAAGTTCACGCTTATCTCCTCCAAACTCCTTAGTCCTGATCTTCTCCAAATACACATTTCTGGGTAACACACTTACCTCAGCACTTCCGAATAATCTGTTCATCACTACTCTGTAGTGCGTGTCCAGCAGAGCATCCATTTGTTCTGCATCCTGCGCATCTCCAGCTGCTATAAAGCTGGTAACTACTTCTTTAATGGCTTTTTCCTCCGCTTCCTGGGCATGGGAGAATAAAGTGGTACTTAACATAATCATAAGAAAAAAAGTGATCCCTTTCATGAGAATTACTAATTGATGGTTTAACATTACTACTTATAATTCAGTATTGACTTATCAATTGTTGATACATCAATATATAAAGCAAAAATATTAGCTCATGTTTTCCTGTATTCTTACCAGCAGTTGGATGAGCATCTCTTGTTCCGCTTTAGTAAACCCTTTCACGCTCTGCTCTCTAAGCTGCTTAACCATAGGCATATTTTCCTTCACAAACTGTTCTCCCGCTTTACTCAGCCTTACTTCATACTGTCTTCTTAAGTCAGGAATAGGCTCACGTCCTATGAGTTCTTTTTTATCCAGGAGGTTAAGCGTCCTGGTAATAGAAGCTGGATCTCGTTTAGAGAAATCAGCTAACTCACGCTGGGAAAGTGGCTGCCTCTCCTGTATGATCTTTAGGAGAACCCACTGATCTACGGTTATCCCAAGTCCGTGCTTTTCCAGCGCTCTTTGCCCATGTAGCTTCGCGATCTTATTCGTTTTTTCAATCTGAAATAAGACTAAATCATTTATATCTTTTGGATTCATTGATACATCAACTATTAATGTAAACATAAGAACTATTATTGATATATCAATAATAAAATTTGACTTTTTACAAAAAGTAAGGGATGATAGCTGGCTATCATCCCTCTAAAACCGTAAATTACAAGGTTTTTCTTTGTTAGAATCCGTAGGTAATACCCACAGCGGAGTACGTCTGCACACTTGGTGGATACTCAAACTTGGCATCCCTTAGTCCAAAGGTGAATCCTATGCCTATCCCTTGCCAAATGTCTGAAATATTTAAAGAGTTAATCCATGTGTAGTTAAATAGCGTCTCACTACCTGTTTCTGTCATTCCATCTTCATTGACAAATTCAATATCATATTCTTCACCAGAATAAGGGATGAAGGAACTTAGGTTAGATGACCATACTATTCCTAATGGGAACTCGTGGGTGTAGGTAGCTTTCAATTTAAGCCCTAAGTCAGACTGGCTGTCTACCCCATCTACCCCAGAGAAAGCAAAGTTCATGGTTAAGGGATGAACCACTACTACTAGGTTAGGAACTGCTGAAGGTGTCCAGGTAGCTCCAATACCCACATCCAAGGTTCCTGGCTCAAGGAAATTAAAAATGGAAGTGTTTAAGTCGGCTAAAGCAGATAGCGCAATGTCTTTATTAAGGCGATAGCCATACAGAGAGGAAAGGATCAATACATCTACGTTCCTATCTGCTAGAAACCCTGTTCCTTCATCATCATCTTCTGTATCATTGTCCAGTCCCTGCCAGCTTACATTAGTAGTCAGGGTATTTCTCCAAAAGCTTTTCTCCTTAATATTATTAGCAAAGGCGTTAACTCCTATGTTCAGGACAGAAGAGGAACTGTTAGGATTAGCGTTGGCTTGCCAGTTACTGGAGTTACCAAAGTTAAGCCCCACTAAGCCACTTAGTCCTGTTTGCCAGGGTGTCAGGATCTCAATTTGTTTAGCCAGTTCTGCAATATCACCATTAAAAGCATCAGCCTCAGCCTGCTTCTCTTTTTGTTGGGCTTCAAGTTCAGACTTTTGCTGCTTAAGCTCATCGATGGTTTGTGCCTGTAGACCACAAACCAATAAGAACATGATAAAAGGTAGAGTTAAATAGTTTTTCATTGTTTTTGAGAATAAATAGTTTTTAGGCTATTGAATAGGATTTAAGTCTATCGCAGGGTGTTCTTTTCTCCCAAAGTAGAGTTTATTACCAAATGTTATTAGATAATAAGCTCTGTTCTACTAGTTTGGCCCTACACCATACATATTAGATTCATTTACAAGCAAAAAGTAACCCATAGACGCTAAATTTGGCGCAAGGTAATAAAAAGGCAGGAATTACTTAAAGAAGAGGTTTACGAGATTTGGGTCTATTTATCATATTGGATTAAACAGACCTATAAGAAAAGGGATTCTACAGCTAAGTTATTGTTGATCAGGGGGAAAAAGAGAGATAGTATAATCCAGTAATGCCTGATTTCCTATCTCTCCATGTCCAGGGATAATTATCTCAGCCAGTGGATATCTGACTTTTAGCTGAGCTACGCTGGTGGACCACTGCTGCTGGTTAGCATCCCCTGTAAAGCCCTTATCTGCCTTAAGCGCCTTTACGAGGCAGCCTCCAAATAATACTTTTTCACCAGGAAGGTAGCCTACAATATTATCAGCTGTATGCCCTTCACCCGGATACCAGACTTCTACCTCCCCATCTAAGAGAGTTAGTTTTCCCGGAAAAGAAGACTGGGGAATGACAGAGCCTTCCTTTTTTGCTAGCACACAGGTTAATTCATTTCCATAGCTATTAGCCCCTCTTTCATGAAAGGCTGCCAAGCCCCCTAAGCAGTCCCTATGAAAATGGCCCGGCACTATCGCCACTACCTTACTTCCCAAGCTGTCCTCCACCCAATCTATCAGCTCATGGCTTACAGAATCCTCCACAGGCGTGTCAAACACCACTACCCCATCCTCATTCTGATATATAAGCCCATTACAACCTATGGGAATTCCTCTATACATGATGTATGACACATGTAGGTAGGCACGAGGAGAAATAGGAAGAATTTTTAAAGATTTTGATTCATAGGCACTCTGCTTACTGGTATCATGAGAAGCAGGGGTGCAGCATAGTACCAGACTAGCCATACTTAGAAGGAAGGAAAATACCGTTAAATTCATGGAGAGATTAAGCGCTTAGCGGTTGAATTAAATCAGCATCATCATTTCTCACATTTCCCACTCGGCTAGAGACGGGAATAGCCTCCATGAGGGAAGGGTCATAGGCTACTAGTATTTTCAGTAATAGCTCTGTCTCCATAGTAGGATCCAGCCAATCATCCACTAAGTTTTCAGGTAATATGACAGGCATCCTATCGTGTATAGGCCTCATAAGCGCATTAGGACTAGTAGTTATGATAGAAAATGTTTGTAGCCTCTCTCCCTCCGGATGCTGCCAGAAAGAATATATTCCCGCCATATAAAACTGCCTGTGATCTGTTAGGGTAATCCACATAGGCTGCTTACCCTCATCTAGCTTCTTCCACTCATAAAACCCGTCTGCCAACACCAGGCAGCGTCTCTTTTGGAAAGAATCTCTGAAGGAAGACTTTTGGTGAATAGTCTCTCCTCTCGCATTAATCATCCTGTAGGCCATTTTCACATCTCTAGCCCAATGTGGTAATAGGCCCCATCTGTAGAAATGGATCTTTCTGTCAGTGTCATGCTGAGGGATAATGGGACAGTATTGGCTGGGAGCTATATTATACCGCGGGCCTGCATGTACGTATTTCTCTTCTGTGGCCTCTGCCATTTCTACTGTCTCCAGTTCCTGGGTTAGGGTATATCTTCCACACATAGACTACTTACTTTTTGATCCTTATTCTAATGGGTCCTTTCCAGTTATCTGGAGAAATTTCTATTCCTTTCTGGAGAATAGACGCTCTCCCTTCCCTGGCCAAGTCGCTAGCTACTGACCGGACTTCCTCCATCTGCCCCCTCCAGGTATCTGGGAAACACTTCCTAGCTACCTCTGAAGGACATATACTAGCCGTTTCACCCCTTATTTCCAGCAATTCTATCATACATAATAAAATCTCTTTTCGTTTCATTCGTCTTCTATGTTTGTACGGAGAGGAAATTCACTAACGAAACAAGATATTTTGCGTATATGTATGTCTGAGTCCGACATTCTTTCCAGACAAATATAGTTTTTCTGCTATTTTGGCAGTAACTTCCATGAGGAATAAGAATTGCACTCCTTCTCAAGATACGCAACATTTACATACTAAAACGGGTTAGTTCGACATGACATCTCGTACTATTACTAACCTTTTTGTGAGCAGATATTTGTATGGCAGAGTTTAATACCAACGATCGAAAAAGAAATCCAAAAAATAACAACAACATCTATTGGATTTACGTCGTCGTTCTTGCCTTTTTCATTATAGGTTCCCTGTTAATCGGTGGCTCTGATAACAAGCAGGAGATTACCTTTAGTGAGTTCAGCAAGATGTGGGATGACGGTAAGGTCAAAGAAGTTGTAGTCATAAACGGTACAGAAGTAGATATTGTCCTTCAGAATTCGGGGTCTCAGTCCTCAGATTCCAATCCTCAATATTATTTCAAAGTAAGTTCAGCAGATACCTTTCAGGAATACCTGATAGATAAAAACATTCCTTTTAAAGTTAAAGAGCGCACTGACTACGGAAGCATCTTTAATATCCTTCTTCCTATAGCTGTTTTAATAGCATTATGGTTCTTCTTCATGCGAAGAGTAGGAGCCGGAGGGGCAGGTGGCCAAATTTTTAACATAGGAAAAAGTAGGGCCAACTTATACGACAAAGAAAATAAGGTAAATGTAACCTTTAATGATGTAGCCGGCCTGGAAGAAGCTAAGGAGGAGGTACAGGAGGTAGTAGAATTTCTTAAAAATTCTCAAAAGTTCACAAAGCTTGGCGGCCACATTCCTAAAGGAGTCCTACTGGTAGGTCCTCCCGGAACTGGTAAAACACTTCTGGCTAAAGCAGTGGCTGGAGAGGCCAAAGTCCCTTTCTTCTCATTAAGTGGGTCTGACTTTGTAGAAATGTTTGTAGGGGTAGGCGCCGCGCGAGTGAGAGACCTCTTTAAACAAGCTAAAGAGAAGGCTCCCTGTATCATCTTTATAGATGAGATAGATGCGGTAGGAAGAAGCCGTGGAAGGATGAATGTAACTGGGGGAAATGATGAACGTGAGAATACCCTAAACCAGCTGTTAGTAGAAATGGATGGGTTCGGCAGTGATACAGGGGTAATCATCATGGCTGCCACTAACAGGCCTGACGTACTAGACCCTGCCCTCTTACGTGCAGGTAGATTTGATAGGCAGATAGGGGTAGATAGACCCGACATCAAAGGAAGAGAAGCCATCTTCAGTGTCCATCTTAAAAAGATTACCTTATCTGAAGAGGTAGATGTGATAAAACTAGCTTCCCAAACTCCTGGTTTCGTAGGAGCGGACATCATGAATGTATGTAATGAAGCTGCTCTTATAGCTGCCAGAAAAAATAAGGAAGCGGTAGATATGGAAGACTTCCAGGACGCTATTGACAGGGTCATAGGAGGTCTGGAAAAGAAAAGTAAAATCATTTCTCCAGAGGAGAAAAAGATCGTGGCTTACCATGAAGCCGGACACGCAGTGGCTGGTTGGTTCCTTGAACATGCGCATCCACTAGTTAAAGTCTCCATAGTACCTCGTGGGTTAGCTGCCCTAGGATATGCCCAGTACTTGCCAAAAGAGCAGTATCTGCATACCTACAATGAGATTATTGATACTATGTGTATGACCTTGGGAGGAAGAGCTGCTGAAGATATCATATTTAATGAGGTATCCACAGGTGCGCAGAACGACCTGGAAAGGATCACTAAGTCCGCTTACTCCATAGTTACCCTTTACGGGATGAATGAAAAAGTAGGTCAGGTTTCTTTCAGGGATGAAAATGAGTACAGCTTTGGGAAGCCATATTCTGAGGCTACTGCCCAAACTATAGATCAGGAAGTAAGAAAAATTATTCAGTCAGCCTATAAGCGTACGAAAAACCTTCTGAAAGAAAGGAAAAGAGAATTAGAGCTCATAGCGCAGGAACTTCTTCAGAAGGAGGTACTATTTAAAGATGACCTAGTAAGACTGATAGGTCATAGGCCCTTTGGGAATGAAGATGAAATAGTAGAGAGCGCTATAGGCATAAGTGCTGTTCATGATGATAGTGAAAACGGACAGCAGCATGAGGAAAGTGAGAATGGTCAGGAGATAGCTGTAAATGGGAAAGAGAAGAAGGAAGTAGAAGAAGCTGCTCCAGCTGACGTAGAGTCCAAGGACAATAAGTAGTCCACTAAGAATATACAGCTAAGGTTTGGTGATTCTTTCACCAAACCTTTTCTCTTTAGCGCTTTTCAACTAATTTCCGATCCTTTTAGGTAGGTGTCTCCCAGTTTCCTAGCTACCACTTACCCGTCCGTATGCTGTAAAACGGGTATGTATGTCCTCATCTGTAGTGGCAAAGGTAGCATAAGCTGGAACTCACCTATTAGCAATGAATCCATAATTACTATATCCGTATTTAGCCGTTTGCATAGTGAATTCAGCTTCTCCTAAAAATATATACTTTGCCTCAGATCTTCATCTAGGTGCGCCTAATCGTCAGGAAAGTCTGATAAGAGAAAAGCGTTTTGTGGCCTGGTTAGATCATATTTTGCCTCATACTGCAGAGCTATTCCTGGTAGGAGATATTTTTGATTTCTGGTTTGAGTACAGACATGTGGCCCCTAAAGGCTACTTGCGGCTGCTAGGTAAGCTGGCTGAAATGAGTGATGCCGGTATTAAAATCCATATTTTTTCAGGGAATCATGACATATGGTACGGCCCCTATCTAAAAGAACAGCTAGGTGCTGAATTATATAGAGCCCCCGTCATCAAAACCTTCTTTGGAAAAGAATTTTACATAGGACACGGGGATGGCCTGGGTCCAGGAGACTACGGCTACAAGCTGCTAAAATGGTTTCTGAGTACCAGGCTCACTCATGCTATACTCAGAATAATGCACC
>JBCCLI010000226.1:0-10456 GCA_039026975.1 Bacteroidota bacterium
AGCTATATCATCCGCTGATAAAGCATACCCGTAAAGCCTTACATCATCCATTCTGGATTTGGCTGTTTGGGACCATGGGGAATCTCCCAAGTAGAGTTTGGCATTATTTGATAAGCTCACTCCTCTAAGGTTAACCGTCTGATCCAACTCGCCATTTATATACAGCTTTAACTTTTTGCCCTCATGTACATAAGCTATATGTGTCCAGGTGTTTAGGGGGATAGATGCCTTACTATTAGCTCCTTCATTCCAGCTCTGGGTGGTGCTAATACGGAAATGAATTTTATTATCTTTTGGACGCATCCACATGGCAAAGGTCCTATCTCGTGAATTAAGCCCTTTATGGATCACAGAACGCCATTTACCCGTATGGCTTTGTTTTAGGTTCATCCAAAAAGCTACAGTAAAGTCCTGTCCACCTGTTCCCACCTGGAGCTGAGGCTTGGGATTTACAAGCATATGTTGGCCTTCCCCTTCTACTGAAAGTACTTTTCCTCTCTCTGCATCATTAACTAGTTTGGCCCCGGCTTTCAATGCACCATGTGCATTTCCTATCGCGTCCCTTGCGTTATTATCCAGCTTCCAGTGGGCAAAGAAATTAGTAGGAGGCGTGATGACCTGTAGGGTAAAGGCTTTCTTTTTGACACATCCATTATTATACCTAAGGGTAACCTCATATTTCCCTCCCATATTAGCGGTTACCTTATTGGCTAGGAGAATGTCTCCATTTTTATTTCCTGTTTTTCTAAAGCCTGCAGGTCCATTCCATACATAAGAAGCCTGCCCATTAGGATTAGCGGATATATTCAGCCTATCTCCCACCTTTACTGTAAAGGTAGTACCAGCCATTTGCCTCCATCCACTGAGGTTAAGGTTATACTCTAACGCAACCCCCTCAATCACACACTTATTCTGGGCAGGGGCTTCAGGGTCCAGCATGATGCTTTTAGACACGGAAGGGACTCCATTACCATCTATTGCGAATAGCATATAATAGCCAGGAACAGCTACATTAGGAGTGGGGATGCTCACCTGATATTGGTTCTTTCCTACACGTGTAGCGGGTAGTTCTATTCTTCTCTGCTCATTATTTGTGCTGTGCGTATTAGAACTAAATCTCACTATGGAGAAGTAAGAGATAGCCTTATCAGTATTAAGGGTAATAACGCTACCCTGAGGGGCTTTATCAGGAGCACTTTTTATGACTGGCCTGGTTGCCAGCTTCCCTTGGCTATTGAATAAATAGGGAGGGCTATAGATCTCAGCGTCCGGATGGTTAACCTTACAGCCCCCACATAACCCACCTCCTGACAGCATGACCCTACCGTCCGGCAACAGGATGGCAGAAGAATGGTAATTTCGAGGTACTTGCATAGGGGCAACAGCAGTCCATTTCTCTGTCTTAGGGTTCCAAAGTTCTGGAGTGAGTCTCGCTCCTGTATCTGAGAAGTATTTAGCTGTAGCTAGTCCTCCTGAAATGAATACTTCTCCAGTAGGAAGAACTGTGGCATTATGTAATGCCCTGGGTGTATTCAGGCTTCCTACTTGTTTAAGTTGGACCTTATCTTTATTAATGTCCATGATGGTGGTAATGCCATTGGCTACCTGCCCCCCGCTGAAGGTGGTGGCTCCTCCTATTTTGAGAAGTTTCCCTTTATCATACATGACGATAGCCCCGCTGAAGGCATGATCATCAGCAGCTCTTGATCCGGCACTCTCATAAGATCCATTAGCCGTACTGTAGTCTATCCAATGCATTTCTTTGGTAGGCCCAGCATGGAATAGCTTTCCATTAGGCGCTTGCCATAGCCATGCATGATAATCTGAGGAGTTTCCCATAGCAGCTACGGGAATCCCACTTTTCTTACTCCACTTACCTGTCTTCCTATCCCATACCTCAGAATGCTTATTCCCTCTTCCTCCACTCCAGGATCCACCAATGGTAAATACATTCCCATCAGATAAGGTAACCATGGCATGATATCCACGCGGAATATTCATATCTTCTCCACTTGTCCACTTATTTTCAAAGGGATCATATATACTGGTTTTAGGGGGACCGCTACCACCCGTAACCATGATCCTTCCATCTGTCAGGTTAGCCGTTCCCGGACAGAACATGTCATGCTGTGTATCTGAGATGAGAAATTCTTCTGACTGCTGGGTTTCAGGGTCAAATATAACGGTGTAGGTTTTTCCATTTCTACCTCCAAATCTAAACCTGTCAAAGGCTGACCAGGTAAGTATTTTACCATTGGGTAAGTTGGCAGCAGCTACAGACACAATGGGCATGGGGATGATCTCGCTCCATTCTCCTTTTTCACTAGGGTCAATAGCCTGAGCAGAAACTTGAATGGGAATAGTAAGAGCTAATAGTAGGATAAGTTGAAGGATCCTTTTTCCTCTCATAAAGCGTTTTTTGGTTAAGAGAATTGACTAGAAATAAGTAGGGTTTATCATCTTTGAGGCTCATTATACTAGCCCCAAATTTTATAGCTAGGCAATAGGTAGGTGGGCGTTTGAAAAAGGAAACTTCCCTTTTCAGCATCCAGCCTAATTACATCTTCATAAAATATGACTATCTATTTGTTTGTATTTATAATGGAATATATTTCCATATTCCTTTTCCTTATTTGAGATATTGTAAATAATGGTAATAAGTTGAAGGAATAGCAGAAGGAAGGAGTGAATGGATAAAATCCATAGGTAAACCAGCACGCGATTAGGTAAGATTGTCTAAAAAGGCTATACCAGTAGGAAATCAAATTGTATGAGTAGATATTCTATTGGCAGAGCGTTTTCCGGGTAATAGCCGGTTTAGAGAACTATTCTTCAGGGAGATAGGCGTAGCCTACATGATTAGCTGAGCCTATTTCAAGAGGATTAAAGCCAGAAGACTGAATAAAGAACCCTCCTTGGCGGTAAAGCATCCCTGGATCATAACTTCTAAAGAAGAATTATCTGATAAGAGGCTGCGCTTTAATAGTACAAATTCTCGCTTACCCTCTCTTTGTCCCATGTGAATACGCTTTATTCATTAGAAATCTGTACTTTCTTATTAACATTAAATAGCTACCATAACCATGCATAAAATTGCCATGCTGGGCACAGGCCTCATAGGTCACTTTTATACCCGCGCTTTTCATTTACCCAGAGGGGGAGATAGAGTACATATGGTGTATTCTCGCAGGGAGGAGAGAGCCAAAGCGTTTGCTGAAGAATGGAACATCCCAAATATTACGACTAATATGAAAGAGGCTATTACTCACCCGGACATAGATCTGGTAGTAGTAGCCTTGCCTAATAACTTGCACAAAGAAATTATTCTCACAGCTGCAGAAGCAGGCAAGGGAATTCTCTGTACTAAGCCCCTGGCCATGAACGGGCAGGAAGCCCTTGAAATCCTTCAGGCGGTAGAAAAAGCCGGGGTATTTCACGGATACTTAGAAGACCTGGTGTATGCGCCTAAAACACTCAAAGCCATTTCTGTAGTCAAAAATGGCGCTCTGGGTCAAATCTTATGGACCAGATCCAGGGAGGCTCATCCTGGTCCTCACAGCGACTGGTTTTGGGATTCCACTCAGTCAGGAGGAGGTGCCATTATAGATATAGGCTGCCACTGTATAGAATTAGGGAGAAACTACCTGGGGAAGCATAATAAACCCCTGGAAGTCATGTGTTGGGCAGATACACTGGTAAAACCCATAGAAGCAGAAGACCATGCCATAGGCATGATCAAATACGAGAGTGGCGCCATCAGTCAGTTTGAAGTAAGTTGGGCTTTCAGGGGGGGCATGGATATCAGAGATGAGTTAGCAGGGACGGAAGGAAGTATGAGAATAGATCATTTCCTGCGTACAGGCTTTGAAATGTTTACAGATGTGGGATTAGGAGATTACGTAGCAGAAAAGGCAGAATCAGAAAAGGGATGGTTATTTCCGGTAGGGGATGAATTAAATATACTGGGCTACAATCATATGTTTCGGGATATGCTGGATGCCCTAGATGCAGGTACTGAACCTATGGAAACCTTCTACGATGGGTATGTAGTAAATGCCATTATGGATGCCTGCTATGCCTCTGCCAAGAGTAAGCAATGGGAGGCCGTAAACTTACCTATCTGGAGAGGAGGAGATACCCCCACACAAAAGGTAGGGCCTAAAATGTATGATGAAGACCATTATTACATTAAAGAGGAACTTCTTCCTGACGGCCGCAAGAAGCTGATACTGAAGGAAAAGGCTAGTGGAAAAATCGTTGAAAGAGTTTCTTGAGAAAGAGTAAGGTTAAGTCTAAGTGTAAAGTTTAAGTTTAAGCCTAAGTAGAAGTTTAGCCTTTAGTAAAACCTGATTTCATTCAGTCATTCAAAATTAAAAATGGTATGAATAGCGGTATTTATTCTCGACTCTCCGTGATGATGTTTTTGGAGTATTTCATTTGGGGAGCCTGGTATGTAACCATGGGAACTTATTTAAATCAGACACTGGAATTTTCGGGTGTAGAGATCGCCAGCGCTTACGGAACAGGCGCCATAGCAGCCATGATATCCCCCTTCTTTGTGGGACTGTTTGCGGACAGATTTTTTCCTACTGAGCGGGTGCTGGGCGTCATGCATCTAGTAGGTGCTGTCCTCATGTACTGGGCTTCAACGGCGGAAGACTTTGCCTCTTTCTATCCTATTCTGTTAGGATATACACTGTGTTATATGCCCACTATTGCCTTAACTAATGCAGTTAGTTTTCACCAGATGAAAGATCCAGGTAAGCAGTTTCCAGTCGTGCGGGTGTGGGGGACTGCAGGTTGGATAGCAGCAGGCCTTATTATTGGTTTTATGAAGGTGGAGGCACAAGCTTTACCCCTTCAAATGGCAGCAGGGCTGTCTGTTCTCATGGGATTATATGCTTTTAGTTTACCGCATACGCCTCCTAAGGATAAGGGAAAAAAGGTATCCATCAGGGACGTACTAGGGCTAGATGCTTTAGCGCTTTTGAAAGAAAGAAGTTTTGGCGTTTTATTTTTAGCTTCCATCCTCATATGTATACCGCTGATGTTCTATTACACCTGGGCTAATCCTTTCTTGAATGAGGTAGGGTTTGAAAATGCCGCCGGGAAGATGACACTAGGCCAAATGTCGGAATTACTATTCTTACTAGTTATGCCTTTCCTCTTCAAGCGGTACGGAGTCAAAATCATGATGCTAATCGGTATGCTTGCCTGGGGGGCACGCTACGTTATGTTTGCCTATGGCGCACCTGACAGCATGGTGTGGATGCTGTATGCAGGAATCATTCTGCATGGCATTTGTTATGACTTTTTCTTTGTTACCGGACAAATCTATGCTGACAATAGGGCGCCTGAAAACCTGAGGAGTTCTGTGCAAGGGATGATGACCTTTGCTACCTATGGGGTAGGAATGTTTATAGGTTCTCTGGTATCAGGCCCTATCGTAGATAACTATGCTACCCCTGGTGGGCTAGTACCGCATGAGTGGACTGCCATTTGGTTAATCCCAGCGGCCTTCTCAGTCGTGGTAGCTATCATTTTCTTTGTGTTGTTTAAAGATTCCGGTACTGAGGAAGTAGGGGAAGAAGACTCTGTAACGGGAGCTCAATTAGCGACAGATTAGTGGGAGAGTTTTGCATGGTTGAATGAGAGAGAATGAATGACTGAATGAGAGAGCGAGGGAGTTTTGAATAAGGAAATAAGAAATTAATCATTGGAATATTATTTGCTTTGCAGCTTGGCGTCTTCGCGTGGATGAATTTTCACCCTAAAACGCAGAGTCGCAAAGTTTTTTTGCAAGATTCTATTTATGAAGGTATTTCTCACTGGAGGAACGGGATTATTAGGGGCTAATCTGGCGAGAGAGCTTCTTAAGAGAGGATGTGGAGTGAAGACGCTAGTCAGGCCTTCTTCTGATGTATCCACCCTTGAAGGACTGGAGTTGAGCTTTCATGAAGGAGATCTGCTAACATCTGATGCACTTCTTTCAGGAATGGAGGGGTGTACTTACGTCATTCACGCAGCAGCCAATACAGATGTATGGCCCACTTATTCACAAGCACAATGGGATGCTAATGTCAAAGGCACCCAAAACATGATCCAAGCGGCCCTAAAAACAGGTGTTAGCAGGTTTATCCATGTTAGCACGGCCAATGTTTTTGGGTTTGGCAGCTTAGTAAAACCTGGAAATGAACAAAGCCCCTTTCTGTCTGGCAAGTACAAATTAGGATACATAGACAGTAAGTATGCGGCTCAGCAAAGGGTAGAACAGGCTATAAAGGAACTGGGCCTACCTGCCATCATGATAAATCCCACCTTTATGATAGGTCCTTATGACAGTAAGCCCAGTTCAGGTGCCATGGTCAAAGGCATCATGGAAGAAGGCCTTCCTGGATATCCGGCGGGAGGGAAAAACTTTGTAGCTGTGAAAGATGTAGCTACGGCCACAGTTAACGCCCTCCAAATGGGCAGCATAGGAGAATCCTACATTCTAGGTAATGAGAACCTTTCTTTCAGGCAGGCTTTTCAGCTTATGGCTAATGTGGCTGGGGTTAAGCCTCCCAGTATTCCTCTTCCTCCCCTAGCTACAAAGCTATACGGACGAATAGGTTCCATACTTGGATCTGTAAGTGGACAAGCACCTAAAGTCTCCTACCCCACTGCGAGAATAGCTTGTGATGGGCATTATTTTGATCCGTCTAAAGCTAGGAAGGAAATTGGTCTTACCCCTACTCCTATAAGTACAGCTATACAAGAGGCTGTTCAGTGGTTTAGGAGGAGAGAATGAGGAAATGTTTAAAGCAAGAATGTCGAGTTTTTAATAGGAGATTTCTTTTACCACATATTCAGTCATTATTTCATTTTCAGCCCACGCTAGGGATGGCTTCCAAGGTTACAGTATAGGTGTAGGTACCTATGGCTATATTCTGGTCTGGCAAAGTGCACTGAAATCCCAAGCGTATTTATAGGATAGATTTCATCAAGGACAGGGACTAGTCTTTCAACCTATAACTCAGACTCAGATTAATCTGCCTCCTGCGGTACTGGCTTTCCTGTTCAGTGAAGAAAGTGTCACTTCTAAAAATGGATCTGTTAATCCTGCTGTTAAAAATGTCTTGTACATTTAGGCTTAGGCTAGCCTTATTCCGCCAAAAATCTTTTTTAACACTTAGATCCAAAAAGTAAATAGCCTTCAGTTTCCCCTGAGGCGTTTGCTGGGGCGCTTCATAATTCCCTCTAAGCTGGAGTATCCAGTTTCCTTCAAGGGTAAAACGAGAAGTCTGCCTGGCAAACCAGGTCAGGGCATCACTCTCAAATCCTTCATCCAGGTTACGACCATCCGTGATAATTCTAAACGCATTTACGCTAGCGTCCAGTTTCCACCAGGGCGTGAGGGCATAACTTAGGATCACCTCTGCGCCATAGGCTTCCTGTCCATTTAGGTTCTGCGGAATAAGGGTAGAAAAGCCTATACTATCTCCTGAGGCATTCTCTACGGTACGTATCCGTTGGATAGTTCCTTCCCCACTCCTGTAAAATAAGGAAGAACTGAGGCTTCCTTTTTCAAACTGCCTTAGGTAAGAGAGTTCCATAGCATGAGTAAACTCAGGGTCCAGATCAGGATTTCCACTAAAAAAGTTCCTGCCATTAGCCAGCGTAACAAAGGGACTCAACTCAAAATATACAGGTCTTCTTACCCTTCTACTGTAGCTAAGTTGAAGGTCATTGAAATCAGCCAGGTGCCAAGTAGCATGAGCAGAGGGAAAGAGATTTTCATACTTACGAGGGTTTTCTTCTCCCGTCTCCAGTAGTTCTGTCTTGATGTCAGTAGTTTCCAGCCTGAGCCCCCCCTGCCAGGAAAAGTTCCCTGATGTATTTCCAAGAATGGCATACACAGCCTGGATATTCTCCTTATACTTAAAGATATTATCAAACTCAGGAATGACCTCAAATACCCCACTTACATTTTCCTGGGTAGCGATATAATCATTAGTCATGTCTCTAAAACTACTTCTAATCCCTGCCTCCAGCTTCCCCTCTTCTCCTAGAGGTTTTACATAGTCCAGTTGGATCAGGTACTGGTCTTCATACTCATCATTAATAGAGTTTTGGCGGACTACTCTTCCTTCTTCTCTGGTTTCTGTAGGCAGAAAATTTACCTCTGTAAAGTCCTGGTCAGAATTCTCCCAATAATTCAAATAACGTGCGTCTACTGTAAGCTCATGTCCCTTCTGCTCAAACAGTTTTTTATAGGCTAGGATCAGCTCTGTGTACGGTTCCTGCTCTGTCTCAAACTGATTTCTCAGGGCGGTATTGACCAGGTTTGTAGAGTTGAACAGGTAATCCAGGTACTCGAAATCATTTATCCTGTCGCCATCTATTCGCCTAAATCTGTAGGAGGCTGTCAGTATATCTTTCTCCGTAAAGAAATAATCCAGCCCTGCTTGAAGGTTATTATTCAGACTCTTACGATTTCCTTCAGATGACTGAATAGAAATAAAGGTGGTATCATTTGCATAGACTTCCTGATAAATACTCCCAATATTGGGTTCCCTACGATAGCTAATCCCATAGTTGAGGAAAAAATTCAGTTTTTCGTATCGGTAATTAACATTTCCTGTCAGCCCAAAATTTTCTGGTGTTCCAGCTACCAGATCCAGGGAGTAGTTCAGGCCTTTGTCTTTTTCTTTCTTCAGCACAATATTAATCACGCCGGCATTCCCTTCTGCCTCATACCTTGCGGAAGGATTAGTGATAATTTCTACTGCCTCTATTAGGGAGCCTTGAAGTTGGGAAAGGCCATTACCCATAGTTAAGCCGGAAGGTCTGCCATCCACCAATATTCTCACATCTCCACTCCCCCTCAGTTTAATAGACCCTTCCCCGTCTACGGTAACGGAAGGGATGTTTCCTAAAATTTCCAAGGCGTTGGCACTTCTGCTGGTGACATCCTGGCCTACATTGAAGATGCGTTTATCCAGCTTCATCTCTACCAAGCTCTTTTCTCCTACTATTTCCACCTCCTCCAGAGAGGTAGCAAGCTCCGTCATGGTAATCATTCCCAGGTCTACCGCCTGGTTTTCTTCAGATAATGTTAAATCAGAAAAGTAGGGCTCATAGCCTACATAGGTAGCTCTAAAAATATAGGTGCCCGCCGGCAATTCAAATGCTACTGTCCCATCCACATCTGTAAGTAAGCCTTGAACTACAGAAGAATCAGAAGCTTGCAGGATAGCCAGATTAGTAAATGGCATAGGCTTTTCCCCTTCCCCTACCAGCTTACCTCTAATCTGAAATTGAGAATATACGGAAGTGGCTCCTCCCAAAAAGAAGATTAATCCGCATAAGCACCTTACATATGGGAGATATTTCCTGCTAGGATATATGGCTTTCATGAATGGCCCCTCTGGTTAAGTTAGCTTAGGTCGCTATAAAGATGAGGAATTTCCCTTAGGATGATACCATTTCTCCTATTTCTTTGAGTAATTCTTCATCAGAAAACTGCTGGATCAGGGAGAACAGGACTCTCTCTTCCTTACGCACATGTCTTTCTATGAGAAATCCGGCTTGGTTTAAGTCGTCCAGGTCAGGAAGAGCAGTCATCCAGGCTTCAAATAGGGAAACCATTTGAAGGTGTTCTTCTTTCAGCTCCTGTACAAGTTCCTGTATCTGGGGAGAGAGGGGGGTAACACGCGGAAAAAGGACTTGTTCTTCCTTGATAATATGAGGCCTCAATTGCTGGGTAAAGAAGCTACGGGCATATTTCACTTTGCCTTCCAGATCGGTAGGGTAACCTTGAAATTTTGGGCTACCCTTCTTGAGGAGTTGTGCCAAAAAAAGGATATGCCTGTGTTCATGAGAAAATGGAACAAGGGCAGCATGTCTTTTTAATGGGGCCATAGTAGAGGTTCAGGATTACCTGCAATTTCTGGAAAGCTCAGCAGGATGCCAGATCAATTATTGGGCTCTTACTTACGTTATTCAACGCCGGTAGTTTCACCTAAGTAACAGAGGCTAGTAAAGATTAGGCTTTCATCTATGTGTTGCCCTAACTGAGAAGTAGGCCTACCTACATATTAGGCCTACTTGCCAGATCCAAGGATAACCACCCTCTTTTACCTCAGCAGGAGAAGGACTTGTAGCGTAAATACATAATAGCACTATCTGGCAGTCCATCTTCCTACTACTCTAGGTGGCCTATCTATCGGACAGTCACTGTTCCGGTTACCCACTGTGGGGCTCCTAAGTCCACAGATCTTTGAAAAGGAGAGCTGGTCCCTATCATCAGCTGATATTCCCCCTTGGAGAGTACAGTATTCCCTTCACCTGTAAGCTCAGCAAGATCTTCCGCGCTTAGCTTCATGCTAACTTTGGTACTACCATTAGCAGGAAGGTGAACTCTCTGGAACTTTCTCAGCACCATATTCTCTCCATGCTCCCTTCCTGAGGGCCT
>JBCCLI010000227.1:0-10427 GCA_039026975.1 Bacteroidota bacterium
CTGGGTACATTCAAGTGCTTCAGCCTATGAAGGTGGGGAAAGTCTGATTCCCATAGAGTTACTAGCTGTTTGGGAAGATAAGTATTCAGAGTAAATCGGTTTTTGTCTTTTTGGTCGAGACATTCGACCTCAGGCGAGGAAGTTTTAGTCAGTGGTATCACATTATAATTCATTCTTTCGCTCTTCTCCTACCGTTAGCTAAGTCGTTGGCATACATACTTTTAGTAGGACTTACCCATCCCCAAATCGAGCCTATTTAGCTGTGGAAACAGTGCTATCTTTCTAAAGAATCCATTTCTCGATTAGAAAGAAATAGCAAATGTTCTCAACATGATAAAAGTGACCATCCATCAGACTAGGAAAGTTTATATACTTTCAATCTTTTGCTCTTTATTTTTTATCTGTAACTATCTGCAAGCACAGCCTAGCTTAGCAGATTTAAATGTAGTTCTTCCTCCCTCTCCTAATGCTGCTAGTCTAGGAAAGTATGGGGACATACCTGTAAGTATGGCTACAGGAACCCCTACTGTTTCAGTTCCACTTACTGCCATAGGGGGAAGAAGTCTCTCTTTGCAGCTCTCATTAAGCTATTATGCTTCTGGAGTAAGAGTAGATGATGTTCCAAGCTGGGTAGGTCTAGGTTGGAGCTTAAATGCAGGGGGGGCTATTACGAGAACCATTAGGGGCTTAGCGGATGACTCATATGATGGGTGGGTGGAAACCTCAGATGACTTATATGAGTTTTTGGATTCCTGTGAAGTATATACGAGCCAGGCATGTAATGATTACGTAAATTGGGTAAAATCTGGTTTGAAAGATCCTCAACCTGATGAGTTTTTCTTCAACTTCGCTGGTCAGTCTGGAAAGTTTGTATTGGATAGTACCGGTACCGCTTTTACTATTCCCAATAACAGAATGAAGATTGAGTATGAAATAGGACTCTATGATGGGCCCTACAATAGTTTGCCAAATACGGGTATTCTTGTCGCCGCAATGAGGTGTATTAAGTACTTTAAAGTGACTAATATAGATGGTACTCAGTACTTCTTTGAGAAGAAAGAGATTACGGTTGATACACTCGCAAATGATATTGATCCCTATGTATCCTCTTGGTTTCTCACCAGAATAGTAAATGCAGATCAGACAGATGAGATTCGGATTTCTTATAAGGCGGAGAACCTGGTTATGCGTTCTAGAAATTCTCAGAATAAGCCCTTAGTTTCGACCTCATTTGTAGCTAATGGAGATCCAAGTGGTGCTTTTTCTATTTGTCAGCCAAGCACCCTGGAAACCAGTAGAAAGATCATCACTAACACTTATGGTTGGAATGTAGACTCTATTATCACTTCTAGAGATATAGTGGTCATGGAAGATTCTGTCAGACAAGATCTTAAACATGCTAAAACACTATCCAGCCAGGGAAAGAAACTTAAAAAGATCAAGTTGTATAAGATTGGGGGTGCATTAGATCAAGAAGTCGTATTTACCTATATGGACACAAAATCCAGGATGTACCTAAAGGAGGTACAACTTATTGGGCATGATGGGACTTCCCAGAATCCCTATAGTTTTACTTATTACCAACCCCAAAACTTACCGGATCCCGTTTGGACTATTGCACAGGCCAACGATCCACTAGGAAACCAAAATGGAGTAGATTTTTGGGGATATTATAATGGTCAATCTCAAAATTCTTTAATTCCGACTACTAGGATCAAGTTAATTAATGGAAAAGAACAGGTATATCCTGGAGCAGATAGAAGAGTATATGAAGATCATGCCAAGTCCGGTATCTTAACAAGAATAGATTATCCTACAGGAGGCTTTACAAGCTTTTCATTTGAATCAAACAGATTGTCTCGTATTGCTGGGATAAAAAAATGGGATGATTCCATTCATCCAAATGGGGCCTTTAATTACATAAACAGAGAGGATACGCTATTTAATCAGATGGACACCTCTTTTACGGTTCAGTCATTAATCTCTAATCCCGGTACCTATGTTCCTGGCTCAGGGGCTATTGTTCAAACAGACACTTTTTCTACCACGCCGGGTTCCTTATTCTATTTACATGATAATCCAGACTACCAGATTCCTACAAAAGTAAATCTAGAGTTTGATTCCTTCTACCCGGAAAGCGCAGACTTCCTATCTAATAACTATGGGAGAATAGTTATTAAGGATATTACAGACCCCAATAACATTGTAACGATAGATTCTATAGATGCTTTCCAGGTGATCTATTCTGATTTGATAGAACCAGGTATCATAACAGGAGACACATGTTTTATAGAACACGATAGAGATGATTGGTTTATACTCAGTTCAGGGAAATATGAGATAAAAACCATATTTGCATGGGATTATAGAACTCAGTGTAACTCTCAGGTAGCTGGTATTCTCCCCTTCCCAGCCGTAAAGGCCAATGTAAGCTATGCGAAATTGAAGGAGGAAAGATATATACTGGGAGGTGGGTTAAGAGTAAAGGAAGTAAGGAGCAATGATAGTACAGGAGTTAATCCAGAACTAGTTAAGACGTATTCTTATGTACTACCTTCAGACTCTACAAAATCCAGCGGCGTACTTTCTAATCCCCAAAGATTCTTTTTTGTCTATTCTGGTCCCGATTGCTATTATGTGAATGCTTTTAACTCTTCACAGGTAACATTGGGAACTACGGGAGGGAGCCAAATCTCTTATAGCTATGTCACAGAAACCCAAAATAATGGTGAAATTGGTAAAACAGCATATACGTATAACACTGCCTGGGATAGTCCTGATGAGCTAACATGTAGTTTTGGTACTTCCCAAGCTGGCCTTAATACCTCAGATGGATTAATGGGGTATACTTATGATCCATGTGATTTAGTTTATGCTCCCTTAACAAGTCATTCATGGAGAAGGGGAGATTTATTAAAAACAGAAGTATTTGATGCTACTGATAATCTTTTAAGAGAGAGCATAAACACATATGCATTCAGTAGTGATATAAATAACTCCCTAGCAAGTGTATCAGATACCATCAGGAACTTGTATATGCATTTTTTCCCTGAAACTAATGGAACTAAACAGGGGATTTTTGTGGACTATGAATATAGTACAGGATTTAAGTATATAGCTCAAACTGTGGAGCATGTATATGATGATCCCGTAGATACTTTTACTGTCGTCAATAACTTCTACTACAATAATCCTAATCACTTACTGATGAATCAGTCTATTCAAACGAATAGCGATGGTAGGATAGTAGATACCCGTTTCAAATATCCTTATGACTATCAAGCAGGATTGGTCTTTGGGAATGGTTCTATCATGCCGCTAGACTCCCTTATACAGCAGCACCAATTAAGTACACTAATAGAGAATCAGATTTGGGAAGGAACCTCACTGTCCCCTAACTTAGTTTCTAGTCAACTTAATGTATATAAGAATATTAATTCTGGATCAGGTTTAGCAGTCATAAGACCTTCTAAAATTCTTTCATTTAGAAGCAACACCCCAGTAAGTGCTACAACCCTTAATGAAGGGGTAAATGGAAATGGGGAATATACCGCTATCATCCCTAATACCAGCTATTATGAGGAGGCTTATGAACTTGCCTATGAACTTAGTAGAGGAGCCATAGTTTCTGAAAAGAAGACCGACGGAACTCCTAATGCTTATGTGTGGGGATATGATTACACGCTTCCTTTGGCCCAGGCGATAGGTGCTGAGCCAGGAAATATAGCCTTTACCAGCTTTGAAGACTCCATTATAAATAACACTTTGGGAAATTGGGTACTAGGTACTGGTGCCACAGTAGGGACAGGAGGAAAGGCAGGATCTTCGCAGTTGACAACTGGGAGTATAAGCTTTACCCCTTCCACTTCTGGTTCCTATATCGTTTCCTATTGGCAGAATGGATCTTATGTAGAGACTACTTATGAAGGAGCGGGTCCTATAACATTAAATTCTCCTGTGGATGAGGCCAGGGTGTATCCCGCAGATGCGCAAATGACCACCTATACTTATGATAGGCAACTACGTCTAATCGCTACCTCTGATGTGAACAATATCTACAGCTTTTACGAATATGATGGACTTGGAAGATTGGTAGAAGTAAGAGACCAAAAGGGGAATATTCTCCAGCAGTATACCTACAACTACAAAAACTAATCAGGTAATTAGATTCCACGTTAGAAAAGCCGGTGAAGTATTCATCGGCTTTTCAGTTTCCCGGTAGGAACTATTTGTTGCATATAAGTAAGTACAGAACTAAATTCGTACTCATATCAAATAGTAAAAAATACCTAATTATATAGGTGAGTATATTTTTTTGAGTATCTGCTTTACCTTCCCCTAATTCATTGACTACAAATGTCTTAATCTTTCTACCTTTCCATAAGTCAGCCCTATTATATCCTTTTTAGAGCTAACAAAAATTAGATTAAATTAGTATATATGATAATGAAACATTTAATTAATGAATTATTTTTTGATTAAAATTATTATTCTTATCTTAATATTATATCTCGCAATTAGCTTGTTTTATTAGATTATATTAGTTGTAAGACTCCCCTAACAATGATCGCCAACTAATTTTATCAGGATTCCAAATCTTTGTGACTTCTTATGATGCAGAATGATTTGCAGCCGACCTATGCTCTAGTGAAAAATACAAAACTTGCATTACCTACATATTCAGGTATTCAGTTATTAGACCTAAGTGAAATTGTCAGGTTACAAGCTCAAAATAATTACACCTTGCTTTTTCTTCAGTCTGGGAAAGAGGTTATGATTCCCAAAACACTAAGTAAAGTGGATGCTTCCCTGGAACTAAATGACTTTATCAGGGTGCATAAGTCTCATATTATTAATCTTGCCCATGCCATGGAGTATAAAAATGGAGATGACCAGACCATCATCATGCGAGATAGAAGTGAGATTCAAATTTCTCGGAGAAGGCTAAGTAGATTTAAACAGGCTTTGAGGGATAATTTCATCTTCATTAAATGAATGCATGAAATACCCCAAGGTTAACTATTTGCTCATTCCTCTTGTGGGAGTCATATGGATATTGCTGCTTAGACAATTCTTAGGAACTACTGAGCTAGAGCCTGATAATGTCATTATTATGTCAAAAGATATAAATTTGGGGGTGTGGGAAAGAGATAGCTTTTCTATCCATAATGATTACCCAGATCCATTTATGGGGAGTTTTCCAGAGGTGAACTTGCATTCAGGTACTTCAGGAAAAGCTCTTGTAACAAGCCGAGGAAATTCTCTCAATGTCGGTAGTATTATTAAGAAGCCTTCTGAACGGATATTTCCTGAATTTCACTACCAGGGAGGGATACAGCGGGATAGTACCTCAGCTATCATGACGGGTGTACTTAGAATGGATAATCGCGTATTCTCTGTCCAAACAGGAGAAACCATAGGAGCACTCAAGATCCTTTCCTTAGAGATAGAACGCATTACCTTTAGTTTTCAGGATAGTGTCTTGAGGTTAAAGAAAGAATGATAAGAAAGAATCGTGTACACGGGAGCAGCCTGTTGTATGTACTCATGCTGATCCTGATCATCAGTACCTTGCTTAGCGCATACATTCTTCTAAATGCTCGCCAGCGAAGTTGGTTAGATCGCATATACGGCGCTGAGCTGGCACGTGAGAATATGTATGCTGGTATGAGCTTGCTGCTAGCAGAACCATTTCATTTGGGGGAAAGTAGGGCCTATTCTTTATTTGACTCAGCATACGATAGTGCCTATTTACAAACCAGTGTGTGGGGTACTTTAGGATTAGTGCAGGCTAGTGGATTTCATGCTGATGAAATGAGCCAGCAGTGGGCGCTAATAGGACAGGTTTTATCTGATAAAAGAAAAGCCAGTCTATTTCTGGACGCTCAGAAACAGCCATTAGTAATAGTGGGCAAAACAGCTCTTCGTGGGACTATTTACTTACCTGCTACAGGAGTGAAAAAGGGATCTGTGGGAAGAAGAAAGTATGAAGGAGAGAAATTAATATATGGTACAAGAAAAAGCAGCAGTGAACAGATGCTCAAGGTGGACTACAGCCTATGGTCTCATATACAAGATACCCTACTTAGTATTCAGGCAGATACGGTACAGGAGGAGTACTATTACATAAGAAAGGTCAGTCATCATCAGCCTTGGGAGGATGACGAGTTTGAAATAAGATCCCAGCATAGCTTGATAGTAGATCAGTCCTCTTTTTCTGGTAAATGCCAGATAGTTACTAGTGGAGATATTATAATAGAAGCAGATTCTGAGCTGGACCATACCCTTTTATATGGGAGAAGAATTTACATAGAGAAAGGATTCAAAGGGAATTGTCAAGCCTTTGCCCTAGAAAGAATAGAAGTAGCCCCGGAAGTTAGCCTAACGTATCCCTCCGTCTTAGCTGTCCTGAAGGGAAACAAAGAGCCTGCCCATATCCACTTAAACCATCATACAGAACTGGAAGGCGCCCTCTTATACCACGGAAGTCTTATCGGAGGAGAGAAACACAGAGAAGATTATGTATGGGTAGATAGTACCAGTGTCTTATGGGGGCTGGCAGATATCCCTTACCAGTTTGAACTGGAAGGGACAGTATATGGACACGTCCATACCAAGCAGTTTTTACTAAGAACTCCTGGTGCCATCTATAAGAATTATCTGCTGGACGTCACCCTGGATGCCTCTAAACTTGACCCTTCCTATGCTGCTCCTTTCATAGATCCACAGGTACCCTCAAAAATCATCCAATGGCTATGAAGGAAGAAAGTAAATCATATCCCCAAGAAATACACCGTCATGGCGGTGGGCTAGCGGGCATGGATTTGCGAGTCGGCCGCCATCTCGCTCTTGGATGTGGTAGCCTAAGATCCCGGCCGACTCTTCATGCAATCCCCTTCAGTTCCACTGGGATGACGAAAGGGGAAAGGAAAACACACCGTCATGGCGGTGGGCTACAGCGAGTGGAGTTGCGAGTCGGCCGCCATCTCGTACCTGTATGCGTTAGCCAGAGATCCCGGCTGACTCTTCTTACAATCCTCTCCATGCCCACCGGGATGAAGAAGAAGGAGGGATACACCCATGTGGAAGCTTTTCAATCAAATTGGAATGTTAAGAGTAATAAGGTCCCTGAGGTTCTCGAAGGGACAAATAGCTCTATGGACCTGTGCAGGTCCGAGAGCATCAACCACCTAGAGGGAAAGGTTTCGAATAGAACACGAGCTTGTCTGTCTCCCTCCAAAGTAAAAGGGAATACCCTAATTGAGATATTGGTGAGCTTGTCAGTTCTGTCTCTACTATTTGTGATGGGGATGTTCTTATTGCAGCAGTTGACGGGTATGTATTCTCCTGTAAAGGTGTTTCAACATAGAGCCATTGTAAGAGAAGTATTATATAGGCCGCTTCCAGATAAATATCAGGAAGAGGAGGAGTGGAACATTAAAGGAAGAAGAGTTGTCAGGAGCATTCGTAGTTTGAATAAGGAGGCGCATGTAGTGCAGGTAAAGGTGAGCTGTTTCTGGAATGAGCAGCTTATGCTGGAAAGGAACAGATACATAACCCTAAGCTATGAATAGGTACGGACTAGATGGATTTACCTTGCTTGAGTTATTGGTGGTGATAGCCCTTACCTCCTTGGTATTACTACTAGGTCAATACATCTATATAGCCTTTTATCACTTTCATACTCAGTATGAAACCAGCGTAAGCTACACATATGAACTAAGCCAAATCCAGTATAGTATAGATCGGGACATACTGCAGGCTACTGCCTTCCAATGGGAAGAGGAAAATGAATTGTGTTTGATGAATGGAGAGGATCTTATCTCCTGTTATCTGCTACATGCTGAGGGAATACGAAAGAGCTGGGGAGTATATGCCATGAATTGGGAACTAAGCGGAAATTGGCAAGTGGATACAACTTCTACCACACTCCTATTTACAGATAGCCTTAGAAATATACATTTAAGATTTAACCTGCCAGCAAAAGGAACAGCAAAAAAAGGAACAGCAAAAAGAGATAACCTATGAGACTGGATACACAATATAAATCAGCTTATCTCCCTACCCAGTCTCCCCTACAGGTGGAAAAAGAGTCCATCTGGAAAAGAGATATTCAGCTAGGTCCTGCTGTTACGCTTAAGGACAGGTTCCAATTGTATCAGCTACTTAGTATCCTGATGAGTGCAGGCCTAACTATTCTTGACTGTATGTCAGTCATGCAGGAGCAGATCAAGAAAGCTAAACTCAAGAGAATGTTGGCAGATATCAGCATGCATTTACAGGATGGACTTTCTCTGGCAGAAAGTATGGAACAGTTAGCGGACTATTTCAGTCCCTTTGAAATATATAATATAGAGATGGGAGAACAAACAGGCGAGCTAGTAAACATCCTAAAGAATCTAGCTCACTTCTATGAAAAGAGAATTAAGCTGAAACGTAAACTTTGGCAAGCACTTTCTTACCCTGTATCAGTCATTTTCATTGCCCTTTTAGTCATGGTCTTCATGATCAACTATGTGGTGCCCATGTTTCAGGATGTATTCAAGCGTTTTGATGCAGACCTACCGCCCATTACCCAGTTTGTATTAGACCTTTCTCATGCCTTTCAAGCCTATGCTTACTGGGCAGCTGTAGGAGCGGGAGGCATAATTTTCCTACTTTACAGGTTTAGGAAACATACAAAATGGAGAACTTTCATAGCTAAACTTAGTATTAAGCTTCCCATTATGGGGCCTCTGTTACTCAAGCTACAGCTAGCCAGGTTCTGTTATTCATTTTCTCTCTTACTCCGCTCCAAGATTAACATGGATCAGGCCCTCCTCCTCATGGATAGGATTCTCACCTTTCCACCCCTCCAATCGGCCTTGGTACAGATTCGAGAAGAAGTTACAGTAGGGAATACCCTCTATGATGCTATGAAGGTTCATTCTCTCTTCCCTACCTACTTTCTGCAAATTATCAGAGTAGGGGAGCGCACAGCTCAGTTGGGAAATATGTTAGAAAAACTGGCCTACAGCCTGGATGAAGAAAGTGAAGCAGGAATCAACCAGCTAACCCAGTTTCTGGAACCCTTGCTTATCATGATTTTGGGGACGATGGTAGCTACTATACTGGTAGCTATGTACTTACCTATGTTTGAATTAGGAAATGCTATTGGAAATTAACACAAATAGTATGCACAAAGTAAAAGGACTTACCCTTACCGAGCTCTTAATTGTACTGGCCATTTTAGGCGTATTATTGCTGCTGGCCTTTCCGGTTATCACCCCTATTTTTGCTAAGACCCATGCCATGGAAGCTAAAACTAACCTTAAGCATTTGTCAGAGCTTCAAAAGGTATATTATCTGGAGCACATGACCTACTCAGATGAATTTATTCAGTTGGGCTTTGAGCAACCGAGGCTGGTTACTGAAGAAGATGGAACGGCTCACTTCCAAATAGAGGTACTACAGGTATCCCGTGAAAACTATATGGCACGAGCTACTGCTATCACTGACTTTGATGGAGACGGCGTGTTTAACGTCTGGGAGGTAAGTAAAAACGGTATTCCTAAAGAAGTAGTACCAGACTGAGGAAGCATTTTCCTGAAAAGGTTGTTGAGGTACTATTACTCAGAACTCTTAATTGGTAGAAAGTAGATTAAACATAATTACTTACTTAACTGAATTTGAGAAGATAAGTGAACCTATGGACGGGCTGCTTTAGCTGCCCAAAGATCGTTCGTCAGCTGAAGCTGACAATCCATGTAATCTACGGATCATCTAATTCAGGGGATATAAATAGAACAAAATACTGATGTAAATGGCCTATATCTCCTTAGTTGTTATAGGCTTGCTCTCCTGTGTCTGGATAGCCTGGGAGGATCTGAAAAGCAGGTATATTCATATTCTTCCTTTTCTTCTTTTGGGGATAAGTGGAGCGATATACCTATATCTCTCTTTTCCGAAAGAATGGTACATCTATCTACTCCTAAATCTGGGAGGCGTAGGAATACTTATGCTTCTGCTAGGATTGATCTACAGATGGAAGGGGGAAAAAAACATCTTAGATAATAAGCTAGGGTTAGGAGATATCTTTATGTTTGGCTCACTAGCATGCTGGTTTATGCCTAAATCTTTCTGGTCTTTCTTCAGCCTAAATATGTGTGTATGGGCAGGAGTCTACGGCCTACTTCAAATCACTCAGTTTCTTCCTAAAAACTATCCCATTCCTCTAGCAGGGCTGTTAGCTATAGGATTTATGGTTTACCAATTGGGATTAATGCTATTGGTATGATGAATAGATTAGAAGGCCTTGATCTCAAAACCATTGGGATACTTAATGCAGAACAAGCCCATACCTTCCGGGTAATCCCTACCAGAGTAAATGGGAAGGAAATAGACCTAGCTGGTGATCAGTCTTCCCATCAGTATATACCGGAGCTTCA
>JBCCLI010000228.1:0-10292 GCA_039026975.1 Bacteroidota bacterium
CATTTAGGTATTTCTCCATGTTAGAGTGAATGCTAGCATGGAGTCTTTAGGACTAATATGGAAAATATACGGCTGCTACAGGCTGCCGACCGGGAGTCATGTTGAGTAGAATAGATTGAACCAACCTTGATATTTAGACAAACTAAAGGAGGTAACCCATGAGGCTACCTCCCTATTCTAATCAAAAGAATGCTTTTCCAGGTTTACGCCAGATCAAAACGATCCAGGTTCATTACCTTGGCCCATGCAGCTATAAAGTCTTTTACAAACTTGGCTTCAGAATCACTGCAGGCATATACCTCTGCTATAGCACGTAGCTCAGTGTTAGACCCAAAAATGAGGTCTACACGTGTTCCTGTCCACTTTACCATACCTGTAGTCCGATCACGACCCTCAAAGGCTTCTTCACTAGCATCAGTTTCACTCCACTTAGTACGCAGATCTAGCAGGTTCACAAAGAAGTCATTGGTCAACTCACCTGGACGATCCGTGAATACACCATGCTTAGAACCGTCAAAGTTAGTTGCTAGCACACGCATACCGCCTACTAGTACCGTCATTTCAGGTACAGTCAAGCTTAATAACTGCGCTTTATCTACTAGCAGTTCCTCTGCAGTAGCTGTATGCTTTGTATTCTTGTAGTTTCTGAATCCATCAGCAGCAGGTTCTAATACGGAGAATGAATCCGCATCAGTATGCTCCATAGTAGCATCAGCACGTCCAGGTGTGAAGGGGACACTTACTTCATGTCCAGCGTTTCCGGCAGCCTCTTCTATTCCTGCAGAACCTGCTAATACAATTAAGTCTGCTAAGGAAACTTCCTTTCCTCCTGTCTGCGAGCCATTGAATTCCTTCTGTACACCTTCCAGCACGCCTAAGACCTTAGCTAACTGGGCAGGATTATTCACTTCCCAATCCCTCTGTGGGGCTAATCGAATGCGGGCACCATTAGCTCCCCCCCGCTTATCAGAATTTCTATAGGTAGAAGCTGAAGCCCAGGCAGTAGATACTAACTCTGAAATAGAAAGACCGGAGGCCAGAATATTAGCCTTAAGCTTAGCGGCATCCTGATCATCTATCAACTCATGAGCTACCGCTGGTACAGGATCTTGCCAAATCAGTACTTCTGCCGGTACTTCAGGGCCATGGTAGCGAGCACGTGGTCCCATATCCCTATGGGTAAGTTTAAACCATGCTCTGGCAAATGCATCAGCAAACTCATCTGGATTTTCATAGAATCTCCTGGATACCTTCTCATAAGCAGGATCCATTCTTAGAGAAAGGTCTGTAGTGAGCATAAAAGGGGCATGTGTTCTGGTAGGGTCATGCGCATCAGGAATAGTCCCTGTGCCAGCGTCATTCTTTGGCTTCCATTGGTGGGCTCCTCCTGGACTTTTGGTGAGTTCCCACTCAAACTCAAATAGGTGAGTGAAATAGTCATGGCTCCACTTAGCCGGTGTCTTAGTCCAGGCCCCTTCCAGACCGCTGGTAATGGCATCATTTCCTACACCAGTTCCGAAGCTAGACTTCCATCCCATGCTCTGCTCTGCCATGGTAGAACCTGCCGGAGAAGCAGCTAAGTGAACCGCATCAGAAGCTGCCCCATGACACTTCCCAAAAGTGTGTCCCCCTGCAATTAAGGCTACCGTTTCCTCATCATTCATAGCCATACGACCAAAGGTTTCCCTAATATCATGGGCAGCAGCTAAGGGATCAGGATTTCCATCTGGCCCTTCAGGATTCACATAGATAAGTCCCATGTGAGAAGCTGCCAAGGGATTCTCCAGTTCACGCTTACCTGTATAGCGCGCTACGCCCATCATCTCCGTTTCTGATCCCCAGTAAATGTCTAATTCTGGCTCCCAGATATCTTCTCTTCCTCCACCAAAACCAAAAGTCTTAAAGCCCATAGACTCTAGGGCTACATTTCCAGTGAGAATGAGCAGGTCAGCCCAAGATATTTTTCTTCCATACTTCTGCTTGATAGGCCACAAAAGCAAGCGAGCTTTATCAAGGTTAGCATTATCAGGCCAGGAATTTAACGGAGCAAAACGCTGGGCTCCTGTGGCACCACCACCACGGCCGTCAGTCATCCGGTAAGTACCCGCAGCATGCCAGGCCATTCTGATAAAGAAAGGTCCATAGTGTCCATAGTCGGCTGGCCACCATGCTTGAGAATCTGTCATTAAGTCATGTAGATCCTGCTTAAGCCCTTCATAGTCAACGCTCTTAAACGCCTCTACATAGTCATATGTTTCATCTGTCGGATCAGAGAGAGATGAGTGTTGGCGTAAGATGCTTAAATTCAGCTGGTTAGGCCACCATTCCCTATTGGAAGGGGCACTCCCAGCACTGCTTTTGATTGAACCAGATAAAAATGGGCACTTCTCGGCTCCATTGCCGTTCATGTTGTTGTGATCCATGTGAGATTTATTGTCGGTACTGAATTGTTCTATTGCTCTAAAATAAGGCGAATTTACTTATAGTTTTTATTGATTTATTTCAAATAAATATAGATTGAATCTATATACTACTTTGCTGAGATGAATATGCTTTGGAAGGAGAGAGCTGGAAGAAAGCAAGGAAGTGGGGAAATTGCGTCTAATAAAAGCAGGCTAAAACTAGCTATGGCCTTCTCTTTTAATTAGCATGAAGTACCCGCCAGGGGCTATTCTCCAGTCCAACATGAAATGGAGAGACTCATTGAATAACTATATACTCATTTCCAAGACCAGTGAATAGGTAACCCTGAAGAAGTAGGGGAGTTTAGAAAAAGGGATAGGTGCGTATTAGAGGAGATCTTGAATATGATGGAAGAATTAAAGGAAATGAGTACATGAAAGGCTCTTTAGAGCTAAACGGAAATGTCGAAGGGTACCACGTAAAAATTCTTGTCTACTTCTAGCTTCATCCCTTCTGGTACGCGTACAGCAGTCCAGGTAGTTTGGGGTTCTATCCAGACTTTCTGTTCTCCTACCTTAATTTTAACAGGCATGTCAAATCCTGGAATACAATTTCTCCACCTGAAAATAATCTGGTCCTGGTAGGTTCTGTATTCAAAGATGGGTACACGCTCATCTCTGAGGTACTGGTCAAAAAATTTATCCAAATCAAGCTCTACCCGCTCGTCTATAAATTTTTCTATTTGCTGGGTAGATACAGTTTGATGGTAAAAGGTTTTATTTAGCCCGCGTAATATCTCTCGCCAGGTGCTATCATTATCCACTAACTGTCGAAGGGTATGCAGTACGTTGGCTCCTTTAGAATACATATCTTGACCGTCTCCACTTTTATTTACCCCATACGGTCCGATGATAGGCTTTTGGTTTAAGATTCCCATTCTGGAAGCTATCACATACTCTGAGCTGGCTTGCTTTCCATAGTGATAATCAAGGAATAGGTTCTCAGAATAGGTAGTAAAACTCTCATGTATCCACATATCTGCCACGTCAATATTGGTAATGCTATTCGCGAACCACTCATGGCCTGATTCATGGATGATGATATAGTCAAACTTCATTCCATGCCCAGAAGGGTAAAACTCTCTCCCGAAGGCGCCATACTTATACTGGTTGCCGTAGGTTACTGAGCTTTGGTGTTCCATACCCCAGTAAGGTACTTCTACCAGCTTATACCCATCTTCATAAAAGGGATAAGGGCCAAACCAATATTCAAAGGCCTCCATCATAGGCTTGACTTGCTTAAAATGCTCCTTTGCTTTTTCGAGATTATCCTTCAGCACATAATAATCCAAGGTCAAGCTGCCGTTTTCTCCCTCATAGGTATCAGAAAAGTACGCATAGTCAGCCACATTAATATTTACTCCATAGTTATTAATGGGGCTACCTACAAACCAGTTCCAGGTTTTAGTCCCATCCTTATTATCCTGAACAGATCTAAGCCTCCCATTAGAAACATCCATTAGGTGATCTGGCACGGTAATACTCATCAGCATACTGTCAGGTTCATCATAGCTGTGGTCTTTACAAGGCCACCATAGGCTAGCACCGTCCAACTGACAGGAGGTGGCTACAAAGGGATTTCCAGCACTATCTGCTTTCCAGCTAAGCCCACCGTCCCATGGGGGGTTTTTGCTGACTTTAGGTTGGCCGCTGAAGTATACTTTTACCTCCTGGATCTCGCCCAGCTTTTGCTTGGTAGGAAAATGGATGAAATGCGCATTCCCCTCATGTGTAACCGTAAGTGTCTGCTTTCCCATGCTGACCTTATCTATGCGCATAGGGGCTTGCAAGTCCACCTGCATCACATCACGCTCAGCCAGTACCTTGTACTGAATGGTATTTACTCCACTTATGGAGCTGTCCTCTATGGAAACAGTTTGTTCCAGGTGGTAATAGGTAAGGTCCCACCATGCTCTTTCAGCTGTGATACTTCCCCTCAGGGTATCCTGACGGGTAAATTGATTCGCCTGCGGAAAAGCATGAAGAATAGTAAAGGTTAGTAGGGTAAGTAGTAGAACGCGCATTCGAAATGTATATGAGAGCTTAAATATATGGAAAAGGTGGATGATTCATGTTGAAAATAGTAAGAGAATAAAGATTCTTCTCTACTAGAACGCTTCATCATGATCAACTTTTAGGCTGTAGACGGATGGAAAGTACGTTAATGATAATATTCTCAAGTATAGAACGACTAGGGAAGTGCTTACCCTCACAGTGGAGAGAATTAAGTATTAGCTGTGTTTGTGAGAGGATAACCCCCAAATGTACTGAGGAAAGGAAATGCGTTAATCCAGCATAGCTCTAAACTTATGGATACGCTTCTCTATCTTCTTAAAATAGATATTTCTCTCCTTTTCAGAGAAATCACTGACTAGAATGGAAGAACGCATAAGTTTACTTGCCCATATCTTCTTGCTATCATAGAACTTCTCATCAGCTGTCCAAATGAAGTTCAGAGGCCCTGTACCTATATAGGTATATTTTTGACTACCTACTGCTACCATGACTATGCCGTCTATTACAAATAACTCATTATAATACATGGTAAAGTTTCCTCTGGCACCTGAAGGATTTTCTGTTCCATGATTAAACTTATAGCCTACTTCCGCTTCTTTTCTGAAATGCGAGACCAACTCCTCTATTTTTTCCAGTATGACTAAGGCATCACTATCTTTCTTAAAGTAGCCTAATTCCAGGTAATAGTGAATTTGGCGTAGGAAGCTTTCCACTGCATCTATGCCTACTATTTCTATGGTACTGATCTTATTATATTCCCGGACTATCTGCTTACTCAGGTTTAGTACGGTCTCATCTATATCTTCCAGGCTAAACTGCTGATCTTTGAAACCATCAAATCCAAGGCTAGACTTCTGCCAGAAGAAAAGTTTAAAGGCGGCTAATTCTGGAAATTGGAGTAGTTGAAAGATGGTAATGTCATTAGCTATGACGATCATTTCTGAATCCTGGGTAGTATGAAAGGTTCTGGCACGTTCCAGAAGCATCTCCAAATAAGCCTTTACTTTAAAGTGTCCATCATCTACCTTCACATGAGAAAACATGAGCTGATTATCAGAAACCTGAAAAAGCGTGTCCATGCTTATCCGGTACTTCTTGCATAGCTTCTTGATTTCTCCTAAGTCAAGAATTTTTTCTCCCCTTATTCTCCGGTAGGCACTATCAGTACTGATGTCCAGGGTGTAGGATACTTCATCCACCAAGGATAAATGGGGGGGGAAGTTTCCTTTCATTTTATCAAATAGCATTCGCTGAAGAGGGGCCGTGTCTTCCATGGATAGAAAGCTGATATTTAGGAGAAAATCGTAATCCTCACTGATTACTTAATGAAAATTAGTAAAAATTACTGATTTGTGAGTGCTTGCAAGGGAAGTGTGCAAAAAAATTTCCACGAAGGGTAGTTTCTAGTAGGTTTCCATACTGAAAAGATGGGTAATTGGACGGTAAGGAGGAATATCTTATTTATTGATAGGGATCAAGATCCGGAATTCTGTATGTCCTGGCCTGGAAGAAACCTTTATATCCCCTTCATGCTGATGCAACACTTTCATTACTGTGTCTAGGCCCAGTCCTAGCCCTTGTCCGATAGTCTTGGTGGTAAAAAAGGGTTCGAAAATGTGAGACATGGCATCTTGAGGGATTCCATTTCCGGTATCTATAAACTGAATTCTGATACAAGATCCCTGCTCCCGGGTAATAATGGTGAGCTTACCTCCTTCTTCCATAGCATCCAGGGCATTATCTATGATATTAGTCCACACCTGATTCAGTTCTCCGGGTAAGCCTGTAAATGCCGGGAGGTCTACCTGGAAGTCTTTTTCTACCTGAATATTATTTTGCTTGATTTTATGTTTGAGAATGGTCAGGGTGTTGTAAATATCTGTATGGAGGTCCACAGTCTGACGATCATGAGACTGATCCATATAGCTATAATCTTTCATAGCTGTAATCAGTCCATTGATTCTGACAGAAGCTTCCTGGATCTCTCTTACCATCTTTTCTGTGGTTAGCACCTGGTTTAGCCAGTTAATTACCGGAGGCAGGTGAGGAGCAGGTACCAGTTTGGCTATCCTATCCAGATCACCTTCACATATCCCAAACTCCAAAAAACTCTCTATCATATCCTCCGCCTCTTCACACTCATGGTCATACAGCCAGTCTATGAGCTCCTGTTCCATCTTAGCTTTCTCCAGTAAGCTTTTGTCAGCCAGATAATTAGGTGCTTCCAGCTTCCCGAAGATGATGTCATTAACGGCATCTACCTCTTTCTCCTCCATTTGGATAGAAATTACCTTTTTAAAGGAGTTAGGAATAAGGCCGAGATGTTCTTTCAGTAAATGTGCACTTCTGACTATAGCAGATGCAGGATTATTTAACTCGTGTGCCAGTCCCGCTGACAGCTTCCCCAATGCCATGAGTTTGTCATTTCGCTGGACCTGAGTAGTAAAGTTCCTCACTCTGTTCAGCATAACATGAACCAGGGCCTCTACCAGCTTTTGCTGACCTTGAATCATGGCAGGAAAGAAATCTTGATGCAGCCGTAAGTATTCACAATCTTCTAGCGCCTCTACATTTGCCCCTGCTTTTTGCATGCGAGAATAAGGCAGTACACCTGTGATAGATCCTGCCTCAGCTACAGCCAGTTCTCTCTGGCTCCCATTTTGTACGGTGAAGGCCCTAACTTTTCCCTTGATCAAAATGAGAAGATAAGGAAGGTCATTATCCTTTTGGAAAATAAGATTCCCTTTCTCCTCCTTGAGAATCTGGGATCTTTCTACTAGCCACTCTAACTCTACCTGGGGGACATGTCTGAGAGCTTCCGTACTTTTTAAAAAGGCAACAAGCTCTTCTGTGCGGGAAGAAACGGCTACTATGTGCATTAGGGTAAGTAGTTACTCGGCTTAGTTGAGAGAAATAGCAGGTAAGCTATGTGCCGTATGGTTGTGGAACATCAGCTCAAACACATTACACTCTACGTGCGGATAGATAGGGAAGGTTTCCAGGATCTCCCAAATCTCAGCTTCTGCCTCAGCCTCTATCACCACCCAAAGTCGCGACCTATCTATAGCTAATAGGTAGTTGGTTACCTGTCCATTTTGCATCAAGGCGTTTATATGGGCCCGCTGCTTAGGGATTAATCCCAAAAACTCTGCACTCATGAGATAAGGGAGCTGTATGTCTATCATGTATTGTCCCATGCGATATATTACTGGTACTCACTTACAAGAACGATCCCTTCTTGCAAAAGTTTAATCTGCAGGTCTATTCTACTAAAACCTGATATTATCATCAAGGTTATTTTGATAAATTGAAAACATCCAAAGGTTATCTTCTGTAGAACTGGTAGGTTTTCAATTTTCCTATTTTATTTGTGCCATGGCAGAATCAATCGTGCTTACAGAAGGCATCAGTAGAGAAGAACGCTACCAAGAACTTCTCCCCCAAATCCAGGCCGTCATAGAAGCGGAGGTGGACCTCATTGCTAATCTGGCTAACATAGCCGCTATGCTTAGGGAGGGCTTGGGCTTTTTCTGGATAGGATTTTACCGTATGAATGAAGGGGGAGATGAGCTGGTGTTAGGGCCATTTCAAGGCCCCTTAGCCTGCACACGTATAGGCATGGGGAAAGGAGTATGCGGAACTTCTGCCCAGCAGCAGCAAACCCTCATAGTACCTGATGTAGATGCCTTTCCCGGACACATTTCCTGTAGCAGCTTATCAAAGTCTGAGATAGTAGTTCCCCTGGTAGCTGAGGGACAAACTAAGTTGATTTTAGATGTAGACAGTGCTGAACTGGATGACTTTTCAGAAGTTGATCAGCTGTATCTGGAGAAAGTGATGGAGTTGTTAAAAGAATTACATTACACAGAGAAATAAACGCTTAACGTCTTCGCGGCTTTGCGTGAGATAATGATTCACGCCAAGACGCTAAGACGCTAAGTTTGTAGTTTGCTTAAGAAGAGAATACAATTTGTTAGAGATAAAGATAGAATACAGTATTAAGAGGCTTATAGAGCCATTAAAGTTGACAGCGGGCTGGCCGTTCCTCCACGGGTTGTGGGGGGAAAGTGGGATGCATTGGAGGGACAACGCATTTTTGCTTACTTTTTTTGCTACGGAAAAAAGTAAGTCCAGCGGAAGGCTACGTAGCACTGGACTAAAGATAGTTTCACGAGACAAAGTAAAGGCAAAATGGACACCATTCGTTTTGCCGTAGTAGGCCTGGGACATATCGGGAAGCGACATGCTGCTATTATCCAGCAAATGCCGGAAGCAGAATTGGTGGCTGTATGTGATGTACGAGAAGAATTGAAGGGAGAATATCCAGATGTACCCTTTTTCAGTCAGTTAGTAGAATTACTTCAGAATGCTCCAGCCTTTGATGTGCTAAGTATAGCCACGCCTAATGGACTTCATGCCCCACAAGCCATTCAGGGACTGAAAGCAGGTAAGCATATCATCATAGAAAAGCCGATGGCCCTCAGCAAAAAGGACTGTGAAGAGGTGATACATACTGCCGTGGATGCTTCCAAAAAGGTCTTCTGCGTGATGCAGAATCGCTACTCACCCCCAGCGGTATGGATAAAATCTATCGTAGATTTCGGAAAACTGGGGCAGATCTACCTTGTGCAGATCAACTGCTACTGGAACCGGGACGAGCGCTACTACCGGAAGGGCGACTGGCACGGAACAGCACACTTAGACGGTGGCACCCTCTTCACCCAATTTTCCCACTTCATAGACGTGATGAACTGGCTGTTTGGGGACATCCGTAATATCCAGGCCCAGTTCTATGACATGAACCATCAGGAGCTCACGGAATTTGAGGATACTGGTCTCATCCAATTTGAGTTCCTGCAAGGGGGTGCAGGCAGCATCCAATATTCCACGGCTACCTGGGGTAAGAACTTTGAGAGCAGTATGACCATAATAGGAGAGAACGGTACCATCAAGCTTGGTGGTCAGTATATGGAAAAAGTCGTTTACTGCCATGTAGATGGATTACACTTCCCGGAACTTCCCCCAGCCAGTCCCGCCTACGACTACGGCCCCTACAAAGGTTCCGCCGCCAACCACCACTACGTCTTCGACAATGTCATCAAAACCCTCAACGGAGCAGGTACCATCGCCACCAACGCCATAGAAGGCATGAAGGTGGTGGATATTATTGAGCGGATTTATGAGTTGAAGAAAAAGTGATCTTCATTTTTTCTGTCATGCCGCAAGGCCTAAGCAAAAGGATTGTGGGTCATACGGCATCTAGCGTATTATTGGATAAATGCTCTACTAACTGAATGTAGCTAGCTCCTTAGGAGCGCTACCTTAGTAGAAATAGGGTAAATAATTTATTAGCCTCGTAGAGGCGGTACCTTCCAGAAGCCATTAGATTTCGCCCCTAATGGGGCTTTTTTGATCTCCCATTTTAGGCTACGATAGTGTCAGCCCTAATGGGCTTTTTTCAATGGAATGGATAGCCTACAAAGGCAGGGGTCTTCCTTCTAATAATGTCCCTCTGTAGAGACGAAAGATGTTTCGCCTAGGTGCATAATGGTACATGTGTGAATTGACAGGTGTCACGCGAGATACCGGATGACCCTGCATTCCATTTCCACTGGCCCTCCGGCATGACGTTATTTGTGGGTGAGGCTGCTGAAACTCTCTGCTGTCTACCTTTTTAGCATGTGCTGAAAAAAGAATACATAAATATTTTCCGTCATGCCGCAGGGCCTATGCTGAAGGATCGCGGGTCATGCGGCATCTAGTGTCCTGCTTGATCAAGTGTATTGGAATCCCCAATGCTGCTAGCTCCGTAGG
>JBCCLI010000229.1:0-10249 GCA_039026975.1 Bacteroidota bacterium
AAGGAGAGCGACTTTAACGGCCGAGTCATTAAACTCAGGGATAAGGTAGCTGCTACGCCTGGCATAGCCTATGGCGGCTGGTTACGGCAAAAGGTGAAAGAACTAGAAGACCTATTGCCTGACCAAGGTGTGCTTGCCCACTCTTAGGAAATCTGGGAAAGAGAATCCAGTAAGGCTCTGGCCTGCTCTACGGAGTTCACCTTAAAGTCTGCCTCTGTTCTATCCAGTCCTACTTTAATGGTATAGGCTTCAGGAGGCACAGCTTTAAAGGTATCCTCATCTGTATGGTCATCTCCTATAGCGAGAATGAAATCCCATTCTCCTTTATTAAGCCACAGAGCGGCTGCCTTGCCTTTATTTACCCCTGCATTTCTGACTTCTACTACCTTATTCCCTTCTAGTACCTGGAGGTTGTGATTAGTAGTATAATAGATGAGCTCTTCTCGTATTTCTCTCACACGGTTTACCCCTAGTTCATTATCTATCTTTCTGTAATGCCATGCCAGGGTGTAATCTTTCTCTTCAATAAAGGAGCCTGGGGTACGCTCTACCAGGTTTTCCAGAATGGGCATGATGGCTGTTTTCCAGTTGTCCATTACCCCTTCATTTAGCTTCCAGCCATCTCCGTCCCACAGCCATACCCCGTGTTCTGACACCATCTCTATACCGGTATCTTTAAACCATTCACCTAAGGTATACCTATCTCTACCGCTAATAATGACTGCTTTAGTATGGGACTGGCTGAGCAGTCTTTCTACTATTCCTCTGAGCTCCTCATCTGGGAAAGCTTTTTTGGGATCATTTTTAAATCCTACCAGGGTCCCGTCATAGTCAAGCAACAACAATCTGTTAGTAGCAGACTGATAATGCTTTTTAATCTTCTCAAGGTCCTTGTCCTTCAGAAGCTTGGTTTTTCTATCTTGTTGCAATTTACCTACCTCCATTTGTTGTTGAATAAAATTTTGAGCCCAGTGTTTGACATTATACTTCTTCAGCTTTTTCTGCATTTCAGTTAATGCGTGAGACTGGTCTTCTTCAGGCATCTCCAGGGCTTGTTCCAGGGCAGCTACAATTTCATTCTGGTCATTGGGATTGATGATGATCCCATCAGAAAGCTCTGTAGAGGCCCCTGCCATTTCGCTCAGAATAAGCACCCCTTTCTGGGAAGCTTCCTTGCTGGCTACAAACTCTTTGGCTACCAGATTCATCCCATCCCTTAGGGGGGTGATGAGCGCTATATCTGCTGTCCTATACATAGCCATCAGGCTGAAGAATGGGAAAGAACGGTAATAGTACCGGATGGGAATCCAGTCAAATGTGCCTATTTCTCCATTGATTCTTCCTACGAGATTATCTATTTCATCTTTTAGTTGCTGGTACTGGTCCACATTGGAGCGGGAGGGAACTACTACCAGGATGAGCCCTACTTTTGCATGGTACTGAGGATTTTTTCTCAGGAAGTGTTCATAGGCTTTTATCCTTTGGGGGATACCCTTAGAATAGTCTAGCCTGTCAATAGAAATGATGAGTTTACGGTTAAATTTCTCTTTGTAGTTCTGAATGAAGTCCGCTTCCTCTTTTACCCCGGAAGGAACATTGGCCTTCATATCCGGATGCGCATATTTATCATAGTCTATGCCCATGGGAAACACATCTACGTTGATAATTCTATTCTCCAGGTAAAGGTTCCCAAAGTCGTGCTCTACGCCAATAATCCTGTACACAGCAGAGAGAAAGTGGCGCATATAGCCAAAGGTATGGAAGCCTATTTGGTCAGCACCTAATATTCCCTTGAGAATTTGATCACGCCATGGAAGCGTTCTGAAGATTTCATAGGAGGGGAAGGGAATGTGGAGGAAAAAACCTATGGATAACTCTGGTGCCTTCTCTCTTAGCATGCCCGGTACCAGCATAAGTTGGTAGTCCTGCACCCAGACCATATCTCCCTCTTGCACATTTTCAATGACTGTATCTGCAAATTTCTGGTTCGCCTCCTTATAGGCATTCCACAGGGTATCATTATAGACGGTGTACTGGGTGAAGTAGTGAAAGTGAGGCCAAACAGTCTTATTGCTGAAGCCTTCATAGAAAAGTTCTACCTCTTCCTGGCTCAAAAAGACTGGTACCATCCCATCACTTTTAAATTTCTTGGATATGGAAGTTCTTACTCCCTCATCCTTAACGGGCTGGCCGGGCCATCCTATCCATATGCGTTGGTTTTCCTCAGAATCCAGTGAATTAAGGCCTGTGGCTAGTCCCCCTGCACTAGGGTAGAAGATAAGTTCCCCCTGCTTTCTGTTGATGGTGACTGGCAAGCGATTTGAGACGATGACTATTCTTCCCATACACTGCCAAATTACTATCCCTCCCCACCAATCCAAAGATAAAGTCTGGTTTTCGTAATAAGTCAGACTGGATTTGATACCTGAAGTAGCATACCTTATGATTTCTTAAAACATAGGTAAGCTTGAAATAAAGGTGCTTCCACTCTGTTGGTTTTATTCAAGCTAAATTACGTAGTTTTGATCCATGAGAATTCATTTTATTGCTATTGGGGGTAGCATCATGCACAGTCTGGCTATATCCCTCGCCAGGCAGGGACATCAGGTAAGTGGGTCGGATGACAAGGTTTATGACCCGGCTAAAAGTAAATTGGCAGCAGAAGGCCTACTACCCTCTGAAATGGGTTGGCATCCAGAAAACATAGATAAAGACATAGAAGTAGTGATTTTAGGCATGCATGCCTTTGCGGATAATCCAGAATTACTAAAGGCGCAAGCCTTGGGCCTCACCATCTATTCTTTCCCGGAATTTATTTATGCTTTCAGCAAGCATAAGCAGCGGATGGTCATTACGGGAAGTTATGGTAAGTCATCTGTAACAGCCATGATCATGCATGTCTTACGCTATGTGGGGAAAACCTTTGATTATTTAGTGGGAGCACAAGTACCGGGCTTTGAGCAGTCCGTTTCCCTGAGTGAAGAAGCTCCCCTCATAGTAATGGAGGGGGATGAGTATCTATCTTCTAAAATAGATCCCAACCCTAAATTTCTCCATTATCAGCCGCATATACTGGTGGTTACGGGAATCTCATGGGATCACATTAATGTATTTCCCAGCCTGAAAACCTATGAAGAGCAGTTTAGGCGGCTACTTTCTACTCAGGCAAAGGCCTCTTCCATCATTTATGCAAAAGATGATAAGGTACTTAGTGGTATGGTCAAGGAATATATGGTAGATGAGGTGCATTACCCCATTCCTTTTTCTACCCCTTCCTACAAAGTTAAGGAGGGTGTTTTTAGTCTGAAGATAGAGAAAAAACGTACAGATTTACAGGTAATTGGGGAGCATAATATGCGTAACCTGGCTGCAGCCTGGGAGGCTTGCAAACTTGTAGGGATAGAGCTGTCTGACTTTATGGAAGCCGTGAGGTCTTTCCGCGGGGCAAATTCTCGTCTGGAGACCATTAAACATACTCCTAACAGCATAGTGTACAAAGACTATGCACACGCACCAGCTAAAGTAGGTGCTACGGTGAAAGCTGTAAGAGAACAATATCCCAAAAGGAATTTTATAGCCTGTCTTGAGCTACATACCTTTAGTAGTTTGACTAAGTCATTTTTACCAGAATATAAGGGAACCCTGGATTCTGCTGATACTAAACTCATTTATATTAATCCTGAAACAGTAGCGGCAAAACGTCTGGAGGCTATTAGCGAGGAAGAACTGCAAGCGGCCTTCTCTTCAACGGATCTTAAACTGTTAAACCAAAAGGAAGATATTATCTCCTCTGTACAAGAAAAAATTACCGGAGAAGATGTCATTCTCATGATGTCCTCCGGTAATTTTTCAGGGGTGGAACTGACCAATATAGGCTAGTTAATTTTCCGCAGAATAGATAATGATTCTTTTCATGCTCACATATTCTCCGTCCTTGACACTAAGGTAGTATAAGCCATTTTGCAGGCCGTTTACATTAATAACTTCTTCCACTTCCCTTCCAACTTGGTTCAGGTAGGTGTTTTCATACATAATTCTACCTAATGGGTCTACTATTTGGAGTTGGACATTAGAATTGAATAGGTAGGGAATGCTGATGGTCAGGCTTCCGTCCACAGGGGGAAGAGGGAAAGCTGTAACAGAACTACCCGGGTCAAAGTTGACGGAACGTACCTCAGAATATTTACTAACTCCTCCTGCTACCACATATCTGATGCGGTAATAGATAGTTCCTATTCTGGGGGGTAGGTCCAGGTTAGTGTAGGTAGTAGGAGATAGGGAAGTGCCTGCCCCTTCTATCTCTGTCTGTACTTGCCATATGGACTCATCCAGAGATCTTTCAATTACAAACTGCTGGTTCCCCACTTCTATGGCAGACCAGCTGAGTAGAACTCCATTAGTTTGAGCAGTAGCCGTAAATTCTGTGATTAGTGTTTCTTGCACATTTGCACTTGGGATCATGAGGGTAGTATCACCCGTATATCCTGTACCCACGGAGTTAGTGGCATACCCTCTTAGAAAGATCATCTTATCAGTGGGCAACTGAGAGAGGGTAGTGCTAAAGGTACCTATATCTGTACCACTAACAGGGGCTTGTCCCAAGGCTTGCCCACCAATGGTAGGATTGGCCAGGGTATCCCATACAAAGCCCTTCTCACTAATGGTAGCGCCCCCATCATTTACAAGATTAGCCTCAGTAATCACTGAATTACCACTCTGTATGCTGTAAGTGAGGGTATTCAAAAAGGGGATACTTACCTCAGAAGAGATCAGGAAGAAAGTATCATTAGTATAGGCAGTTCCTATTTCATTGATGGCATATCCTTTAAAATAGACTGTATCACCTGAGGGGAGGCTAGTAGCAGCTAAGGTAAATACCCCTACAAAGTCCTCAGAGGCTTGTATCAACTTGGTATCATTAGCATCATCTATTGCGGGATCAGGAGAGGTACTCCACACAATTCCGTATTCTGATAAGTCTCTTCCTCCATTAGAAGTGATCTCAGCTCCTAATGTAGCTGTAGTACCACTTTTATTGGCTACAGAGGGTTTTATGATGGTAGCTATAACAGGCCCACTACCTGTAGTGAACGCTACTTCCTCTGTATAAGCTGTACCCACTGCGTTAGTAGCAAATCCCTTAAAATAAATGGTAGTATTGGCTGGTAAGCCTTTAACTAAATCTGAGAAAACGCCTACCGTAATATCACCATTTGAAACCACATTAGAGTTGGGTTCACCTACCACAGGGTTAGGAGATAAAGACCAAACTATCCCCCTATTAGTCAGGGGAGAGCCTCCTGTTCCTACTACATTAGCACCCAAGACAGCGGAAACATCTGTAATGGTGTTCACTGTAGGGCTTGTGATAATGGGGGGCGTAGGTGCTGAGTTAGATATGGTTAAACTGTAATCTTCCGTCTGACCAAATGATAAGGTTCCGCAGGGGCCTTCTCCACCTGTGATGTAGTCTGCTACTACCCGTAGCCTAATGGCCTGATCTATTATTGCCGGGTTTTCAGGAATGGTTATGGTCCCACTATGAATTTGGGGAGTTCCGATTTCATTAGAGGAGAATACTAATTCTCCCGGATCGCTGAAGTCTCCATTATTATTGTAGTCAATGTATACCCTGACTTTTTGCTCATTGAGGTTGGTATATACTTCAATGGTATAGCTTTCTCCTGGCTGCACGGTGGTTCCTTGTGTACATACCCTATCTACATATTCTCCTTCTGTGGTGTAAGTACCGGAACTGGCGTCCAGCGTATTAAATACCACCTTGTAGGGGCCCATCCCAAATGGATTATCTACATTGGTTACTACAGGCGTACATATGGGGTCTGCGGGTACCTGTGGAGGGTCCAGCGTTCCAAGTGATCCTATAAGTCCTGGCCTTAAAGTGGTCAGGGCGGTAATCATTCTCTCTTTCTGACCTTGGGTAAAGTTTTCAGAGCAGCTGGAGTAATCCATGTGGTTAGTGATGACCTGCCCTAATGGATTACCTGAGCAAGCATTAACATCATCTCGGTTACAGGTAAATCCTGACCTGATGTGTGGGTCTGTATCACATATTTTATCCCCATCCACATTACAATCATCATTTACAGGGCAGCTTAGGTTATTAATGCCATTTGCAGCGTCTCCCTGAAAAGTATGAAATAGATTTAATGCGTGTCCTATTTCGTGACCTAAAGTGGTATTTCCTTCGGTCATTTGAGAGGCTAGAATGACTGTCCCATCTACTTCCTGAGAGGCATTGGGGAAGTAGGCATATCCTGCGGTGAAGCTTCCACTGGTTCCATCTTCTCCGTCTATTCTATTAACTATCCAAATATTATAGTAGTCCTTATTAGGCCAACGGGTATCTCCTTTTATGACTAACTCATTTACCCCCCCACTATTTTCAATATTAATTCCCTGGCTGACATAAGGCTCATTACTACTAAAGTCCCATCTAAGAATACCATTAGTGGGCCTACAGTCTGGCGTTCTTCTGGCTAGCTGTAGCTTAATGCCCAGGCTAGGTCCGGAAAACCCTTCAGATACGTCTGCATCCAACAGCTTATTTGTATAAGCTATAGCATCTATAACCTGCTGATCACTGATATTTTCAGAAGTTCCAGGAGGAGATCCTGCCTGGATTATGTGTACCACTACTGGTATAGTGTAGGTACTTCTCAGAGATGCTGCTTTGAAAAGATTCCTCTGGATCAACTGCTCATTTATGCGGAAGGTATTTCTGTATTCCTCGTCATCTTCAAGTAAATGTTCATGTATGTGGTCAAATCCACACTTATGAGAATGTGTAATATTTTGCGAAAAAACAGGTAAGAAAATAAATTGAATACTAAGAGGCAGGAGGATTCCAAAGATCTTCCTGTGGGTATTTACTACCTGACGATTTACACTTGATAGATAAGAAGCAAAGATTGATAAAGCATTAAATACAAACGTAAACGTTCTCATGGTGTCCACTTAGATTATCAAATCTTTGGTAATCTGTTGCTGATCAATTCTTTAAAAATAAAAAACAGGATAAAAATATTTATCTTTATATTTATTTATATCAAAAAAGAATTTAATGATATAAAAAACCAACGCTCTAACATATGCCTTATTTTATTATTCTTCAAGATGATTTAGGATCTATGATGTTAGATTAATTGGTGGCTTAAACAATTCCATAGAAAAAGCAGAAAATAATGGGTACAAATATCCTGAGATGTGATGATTTAGTCGTCTGCTTTCTAATGGATACCCAACGAAAGCAGGTAACTTGAGAAATCTTATTTCAAGCTACCTGTATGAATAACCTTAGAAGGAGAAAACCCTACGGTTTTATGAATTTTTTAGCAGGAAAAGGATAAGAGGCCCCTGCTAAGCTGATGACATAGGTACCAGATGAAAGATTCTGGACATCTAGTTGGTAGGTACGTTTTCCAGCTAATATGGGGGCAGTGCGTATGACTTGCCCGTTGATAGAAAGTACCCTTATCACACCTTGCTCCGGCAGTTGATCTGATGGAAAATTGACCATGACTGTCCCATTGGTGTAGTACGCTTGTAAGTTCCCTTGATTCTTTTGAATGTTTGTGCTGATTACGGAGGAGTAATCTTCACTGCCATCTAAGTCTATCATGACTAATTTATAGTAGTGAATCCCCTTCCCAGTATTCCGATGGATATAGGTATATACCTGCTTATCAGGAACATTATTGGCTGCTATGTTTCTCAGGGTTTGCCAGGTATCCCCATCATTGCTGTGTAGTAGGTTATATCCTTGCATGTTCAGTTCTTGTTCTACTACCCAGTCGATTTTCACATTCCCAAGTGGGTCTGTCTTAGCTATAAAGGAGAGTAAACTAACGGGTAAGGGACTATTAGTTCCATCATTTACTGTAATGGTAAAGTAGGAAAATCCAGGTGTTTCAAATTCTACAAAGTGCACTTCTTCTGTAGTAAAACTACCCTGAGGTATAGTTCCTGTCTGAATGAGTGGGAGGTTAATAGGCGTTTCATACAGGTTTTCTGGATATCTGACCACAAGTAGATCATTTAGGGTAATATCCAGGTTTTCATCATAGGCGTTTTTCAGGTCTTCAAACTCTTGAGGGGTGAAATACAGCCTTACTCTTGCAGGGCCATCATTTTCAGGATTGATTTCCCAAACCCTAGCCATATGATGGAATTTATGTACATCTACAGGTCCATCTTCACGTGTCAATTTGACCTCCGTCTCCCCTAGAGAAATGAGGTCCATAAGTGGATCATCTTTTATTTCCAGTATAGGATCATTATTATCATCAAAAATCCGTACCCATCTATTTAAGTTTCTAAGATTACATGATCCAAGGGTATTGATTGTTGGAAGAGTTCCTATGGGGTTAACCCATAAGCTATACTCTCTTCTGGCAAGTACATTTCCCAAAATGATCTTATCACAGCTAATAGCCTGAATGCCCGTGATGGTCAATTCTGTACTTTCTTCTGTGTCAATCAGTAGCTCATGTGTTCCCGCATAATCTGGAAGGGTATCCCGGAAGGCCATACCATTTAGGGTATAGTCCACAAAGAAAGGCCCACTCCCTGAAAGTATGAGAGGAATAGACAAGTCATCTCCTATACAAATTCTTTTCTCACCAAATACCTCTACTTCAGGTAATTGAAAAGGGGGTTTAGTAAAGTCCCACTGTCCTCCGCAAGAGTTTTCCAGATTTTCACTTGTGGTACTGGTCTCGAAAACTATCCCATTACTAGAGAGCGCGTCTATATCTCGCATTCTCAAGTAATCTGTACAAATAATAGCGCCTTCATCTTTCCTGATGTATGCCTTGCTACCTCTGGTCTGGGAGTAAATGTTAATGTAGTTACCCTGAGAACCCACTGCGATCAGGTTACCATGTTCATTAGCTAGGTGGATGGTTTTTCCCGGCCAGATGTTGTAGGTATGCCCGTACACCATTTTTACACTGTCTACAAAAATATTATGATAAAAATCTCCATGGCCATTCATCTCTAAATACCCGATTTGCAGACTATCTCTTCGAATAAGGACCTTTTGACCAGTAGCTATCACCTTCTTAAATGAGGCAGCAGCAGGTGGAATGAAATCAGCATCATTAGATTGTAAGAATATTTCTGAGCCCTCAGATTCCCAGCTTAGGTTAGTCTGATCTATTCTGAAAGTATTAGTTCCCCCCCCTCTTGAAGTCAAGCTTGAATTTCTAATGTCTATATCCCTGGTTTCAGTTCCCTGGGAGCGGAAGGATAATACATTTAATGAAAAACCTTTTGAGTGTAGGCCGCCCCTGTTTACATGTAGATCTCTTCTGCTGTAGAAATCATCTTGTAATTCATAAATAGCATTCCCTAAAATTCTGATGACGGAATTAATAGCTAAACCTTCAGTAGTAATAAAGGAAGTAGGTTTATCTGAGAGTAATTTGAGCTCTCCCGTGTAGGTGTAGAGTAGGTTCTTATCCAGGGTGAGGCTGCCTTTTACATCCATTGCTTGGTTACCTTTCCATTCCATACCTGGAGAATTTTCTACAAAGTTCATATACACAGCGCCTACGGCGAAATAATTATCAAAAGTTATGGCTGTTCTGGCAGTCCCTATGGACATATCATCAAACACCACACTATCTAAGGGAGCCGGTGTGCAGTCTCCTTCTCCAGTAGTTCTATTGGGATCTATGGTCCAGTGATCACTATCAGTTATGTCTCCACTGAAATTTTGGGGATCATCCTTATTTGCGCGCCAGTAAAAGGTCTTAGGCGTATAGGCGGTGAATGAAATATTGGAATTATTTCCGCCATCTATCGCATCTGCTGCTACCATGGCATTAGCTGCATCCATATAAGCCACCTGACAGTTTTTCAAATCTACATGATCCACTGTTAGGCGTGTACCGAAAGCGCCTCCAGTAAAGGTGGTTTTATCTGAGCAGCCCGAGGCTAATGAAATCAGGCTATCTCCTATGATGAGCTGTTCTGTATCTCCCCCTGGGAACCTGAAACTTTTCCCTGCATACATATACAGGGAACTATCAACGGTAATGAGTTTTCCTTCTATCCCACTAAAGTTTATACTGGATCTTCCTATGATATCCCCTTTAACGTGTATATTTTTAGCAGCTCCATGCGCATATACCTGAGCATCTGAGGCTATAATCTCCACTGTGGGAAAGGAATGACTTCTATTAATGGTGGGAAATCTTATTCCATCATCCGCTCTGCTAAGAAT
>JBCCLI010000230.1:0-10195 GCA_039026975.1 Bacteroidota bacterium
AAGGTGTCCCTGATAGTTGGGATGGTGTGATCATGATGACAAACAAATAGGGCTGTAAACGCTTATTTGTTGGAAAGTGCTCCTTATTAACTGTATATTTCCTCATGCCCAGATATACCCTTCCCTATATAAAGAGAAATTGGCTAGCACTATTCCTACTTCTGCTGTGCTTTTCAGTGTCTTCCCTCTTGGCGCAAGAGATAGGTCCAGATAGCCTAATTAAGGAAGCGCCTTTCAGTACCTACACTAAAGAGCAACTGAAAGATAGCCTTAGCCAGGCTAGGGAGTATATGCGGAAAAGTGGGTACAAGGGGGATAAACTGAAAAAAAGTAGGGAAAAAGGGGTGAAGTTAGCTCGGCTGGTTACAACTGAAGCTGAAGGGATGAAGGATACCAGTCTTTGGGTAAAAGGGCTTCAAGTCTTGGAAGACTATGAAAGAAAAAAAGAGACGCGAGATTCAGTGAGAGTGTTAGGGGCAGAATTAGTGGTCCTTCATGGACTACAACTAGAGGAAGTTCCCAGGGAGGAGGATAGCTTTTACGAGAAAAATATAAGTACCTATCTCACCTATTATCCTGACTCAACCGCTAAGCTTACTTTCGAAGAAATCCTTAAGATGGAGAAAGACAGCAGCCTACAATTCCATCCCAATGACAGATTTATAGATAACCCATGGTCTTCGCTTTTTGTAAAAAGCTTTGCTCCTGAACATATATACTGGGGAAAGATCATTGTGCGGGGCCATCCTGAAGAAGATATAGAAGCTCTGTTTACAGTGTCTAATGCTACTGTGAACTGGTCAAAAGTGGATATATATGCAGAAATGGATGATGGGACTTTTGACCATCAAATAGTAGGAGACAAGGTTCATCCTGAGGAGAAAAGGATGAAGCAGTTTAGGAATTACTTCAAGGTTTTTATACCTAAACGGACAAAAAAAGATATTTATGTAAGATTAGATGCAAGTCGCCCCGGAAGCCGTTCTAATGGGCTGGCAATGTATATGTTCAATGAGAAGAGGATGTTAAAAGGAAGGGCAAATAGCCGGTTTAAAAGAGGAATCTTTTTTGGGATTATCTTGATCCAGACCTTTTACTTTCTATTGATGGCCTTTTCTACAAGGGAGACTACCTACTTCTACTATGTACTCTACATCTTTGGATTGCTAATGTATGTTTCCAACATTTTATTTTATGGAGATATCCTTCCCACTTACTCTGAGTACAAAGAAATCATCATCATGGTTGCTTATCTCTTAATAGGGATAGGGATCATTAAGTTTTCTGAAGCCTTCTTAAATCTGGAATACTACCTTCCTCGCTGGCGTAATATGCCTGAGTATTTTCTCTGCTTCTACATTCCTGTGATTCTGCTGTTAATTGGATTATTAGTTGCCAAGATATCCTTAGATGACTGGGTAAATACTAGCTGGTATAGGTTCTGGGTAATTATAGGAGTAGCAGCCCTCGGACTATCTGTGTTAATAGGGTCTATTCTGATCCTGATTTGGAGTTTTTCCCTTGTCAAAAAATATAAGCCTGTTCGTTTCTTCATTATTGCTACCGCATTCTTCCTAATAGGAATCCTGATACCTGTTATGGGTCCCTTTTTCGCGCCGGCAGCTTTTTCTAAAAATACTTCTCTGTTCTTTTTCAGTACAGAGCTGGGAATCGTCCTTCAACTAAGCTTTTTTGCCCTAGGGGTGGGGGCTAAGGTTAACCTGCTGAAGGAGGAAAAAACGGAAACCCTGGCCAAGAGCCTTAGGGTGCAGGAAGAGGCTAATGATAAGCTCAGGCAGGCAGATAAGCTAAAAGATGAATTCTTGGCCAATACCTCACATGAACTTAGAACCCCTCTTAATGGTATCATTGGGATCAGTGAATCCTTACTGGATGGGGTAGCTGGAGAATTAAATACATCTGCAAAAGAGAATCTTTCCCTGGTAGCCGCCTCTGGAAAAAGACTGAGTAGTTTAGTGAATGATATCCTGGATTTCTCCAAGCTTAAAAATTTTGAGATTGAACTACAGAATAAAATTCTGGATGTTAAATCCTTGGTAGAGGTAGTGCTAAGAATCAGTGAGTCTACCCTTCAGGGAAAACAAATAGAGCTGATAAATGATATGCCAGAGGATCTTCCGCTGGTATGGGCAGATGAAAACAGGTTACAGCAAGTTCTCTTCAACCTGGTAGGTAACGCTATAAAGTTTACTTCTGAAGGCCAAGTCCGTATTTTTGCAAAGCCTGAAGGAGAATTTCTTACTATTTCCGTGGAAGATACCGGTATGGGTATTCCCAAAGAAAGGCAGGAGAGGGTATTTCTTTCCTTCGAGCAGGGAGATGGTTCTGTTTCTCGCTCTTTTGGGGGAACAGGTTTAGGATTAAGTATTACTAAGCAGCTGGTAGAACTCCATGGAGGGCATATCAGCCTGGAATCTGAAGAAGGAGAAGGAGCTACCTTCACTTTTACTATTCCGCTTTCTACCCAGCAAGATATTAGCCCACAACAGATTACGGAGGCTCATGCTGAGCTTTTAGATAAAGTAGAGATGAGTGGGATTATGCCACAAACCATCTCCCCAGCCATAACCTCAGATGCTCCCGCCCCTTTGGCTATGCCTAAAGAAGGCCTGGACTTCAATAAGAATGAGGAGGTGTTTAGAATTCTCATTGTAGATGATGAACCCATTAACCAGCAGGTATTAAAGAATTATTTATCCAGGGAGCAATTCTTGGTGGTTACCGCCATGAATGGGGAAGAGGCTTTGCAGGCCATAGAAAGAGAGGCTGACTTTGACCTGGTACTTCTGGATGTGATGATGCCCAGAATGTCCGGTTTTGAGGTATGCCAGAAGCTGAGGGAGCGTTACTTACCAGCAGAGCTTCCCATCATCATGATTACGGCTAAAAACCAGGTGAATGATCTGGTGCACGGCCTTTCCTATGGTGCTAATGATTACCTGACTAAACCTGTTTCCCGTCAGGAACTTCTCGCCAGAATTAAAACACACCTTAACCTGCGCCACATCAATACTGCCTATGGTAAATTTGTTCCTAGAGAATTCCTCACCTCTCTAGGACATGATAGTATTTTGGATGCCAGGTTAGGAGATGGGGTAGAGAAAGAGTTCACGGTCTTCTTTTCTGATATTAGGTCTTATACTACTATCTCTGAGCAGATGACTCCCAAAGAGAACTTTGATTTCTTAAATGCTTACCTGGGGAGGGTAGGACCTATCATCAAAAAGAAATATGGATTTGTAAACCAGTACTTTGGAGATGGTATTATGGCTCTATTCCCCAGAAAGGCGGCAGATGCCGTTCAGGCAGCTATTTCTATCCAGAAAACACTAGACAGCTATAATGAGGAAAGATTAGCTAAAAATAGGATACCTGTACACGTAGGTATAGGGCTTCATACGGGTCCACTGATGATGGGGATTATTGGGGATAGTATGCGGATGGATGCGGCTGTAGTATCAGATACTGTTAATACAGCCTCCAGAATGGAAGGCTTAACCAAGCATTATCACTCCCGGATCATCATTAGTGAAGATACCTTTAAAGGCTTAGAAGAACCCCAAAAGATCCACCATAGATTTTTAGGGAAAGTAGTGGTAAAAGGAAGGAAGGGGGTGCTAGGTATATATGACGTATTTGAAGGAGATAGAGAAGAGATAGCTGTTCAAAAAATGGATTCTCTCTCGGTCTTTGAGCAAGCTGTGGATGCTTACTATGAGAAGAACTTCAAAGAGGCCATGCAGGCATTCCAGGAGGTCTTAGGTATTTTTCCTACAGACCAGAATGCTAAGAACTACCTACAGAAGATCGAGCAGCTTTCTGCTGATAATCTCCCGGAAACATGGGACGGCGTAGAGCGATTTGTGAGTAAGTAAATACACGAAATCATTCATTTTCCACTTGAGAATTTTGGCTGCTAAGTATAGAAATTTTCTGCTCCTAATTTCCGGCTTGGTATGAATGGACTTTATAATAGGCTTATGATGGGTAGAAGAAACACTCCATCCCCCCATGACCTAAATCTCTCTTCTTGCCCAAAGTATGCAGGGAAAAAGTAGGTAGCTAGCAGAATAAGGAGCATGGCCATGTAGATACCCTGGACGGGAAGCAGGCCCTCCCTAAGCACTAAGCAACCCAATATGAGGAATAGGGATGTACAGGTCAAAACCAGGCTGGTAACCCCCTTATCTGTCATGGCCCTTACTAGGGAAGAGTGTCCATCTAGCTCATCCACCTGACGGTCATAGTGGGAGAAGATGATCAAGTTTAGGAAGGCCAGCAGGGTAAACTGGAGAAACATGAAGAGGGTAGATGGGGTGGGCAGCTGATGGTCCAGTGCTAAAGGCCCTATCCACACGCCTAGCCCGTAGATAATTCCTACCCCTAGTTCTTTTTGGAAAAGAATGGAGACTCTGCTTCCAATCCATTTTACCAGTACAAGGTGTATCCCCACCAGCATACCCATGGCCAGGCCCGCCAGGAGGAGTTCCCTGGGACTGTACCAGGGAATAATACCTATACACAGGAGAAATACCACTGCCCATGCTATTCCTATTTGTGAGGCATAGCGGTAGTGAAAGCGGTGCCTGGGGGTATGAGCAGATTCGCCTAACCTACGCGCATCCAGAAGGTGGTCTGCTGTGTATATAAGCCATACGCCTACAGGGAGACTCACCCACCACACCCAGGGCATCTGTACTTCCAGAAGGGTAGCTACCATGAGACCGGAGCAAAGAGAACCAGCCATAACGTCCAGACTTAAATGCCTGATATAGGCGTATCCGGAATCCAGCTTCATGCGGGTAATTTCTTAATACTACCTAATTCTTCCCTAAACTGTTCAGCTAGTTTCAGTACCGTTTGATTTTGGCCAGTAGGTAGGTAATCTGGCGCCATCTCGGAAAGGGGAATCATCACAAAAGCCCTTTTCAAGTAGTAGGGGTGCGGGATCTGTAGCCTGTCCGTCTGCAAGTGTATCCCTTCAAACTCTAGTATGTCAATGTCCAGGGTTCTTGGGCCCCAGGTGAGGATACGTTTTCTCCCGAACGTCTGCTCTATCTCCTGGCAGATGTCTAATAATTCCACTGGTTTCCCTTGGTACTGTATACTGCAGACAGTATTGATGAAGGTATTTTGTTGGGTAATGCCCCAGGCCGGTGTTTCATAAAATGAGGCGCACCTAAGAATTTGGATGCTATATTTCTCCATTTCCTCCATGGCCATTTTGAGTGTTTGTAATCTGTCTCCCATATTTGAGCCTAGCCCCAACAAAATCATCTTGTCTAAGTTTTTACAGCATTGAACGATCGAAAGTAATGATACATATGTTAGGCCCTATTCGTAGGAAATATATTTGTAAATTCTCCGTCTGAGAATAGGATTATTTTCTCGTATCATTGAATAAGGATTAAGTATATGAATTTCTTTAAAGTTTTTCTGGCAAGTTTTGTTGCTGTGATCACAGCTTTCCTCGCGCTATTTACCTTGGGACTCATTTTGTTGGTGGGAATCATAGCGGCAGGAAGTTCTGCCAGTAGTGGAGAGGTAGCAGTAAACCCTAACAGTGTCCTGGAACTCCAGCTTACTACCCCCATAGTAGAAAATGCAGCAGTGGAACCTGTTAATTTCAACTTCGGTTCATTCTTCCCTGGAGGAACCCAAAAGCTTGGACTCCACCAAATTAATACCTACATCAGGAAAGCTGCAGAAGATGATAATGTAGAAGGGATTTACCTTCATTTAGGCACTTACGTATCTACTGGATGGGCCAGCTTGAGAAGCATCAGAAAGGCGTTACAAGATTTTAAAAAGTCAGGTAAATTCATTTATGCATATTCAGAAATTTACACGGAGAACAGCTACTATCTCGCAAGTGTGGCTGATAGTGTATTTATGCCGCCCAAAGGTATGATGGAGTTTAATGGATTTTCTTCTAATCCTGTATTCTTTAAAGGAGCCATAGATAAGCTGGAACTAAAGCCGGAGATATTCAGGGTAGGTACCTTCAAATCTGCTGTAGAGCCCTTCTTGAGAAAAGACATGAGTGAGGCGAGTAAGGAACAGACAGACATCTTCCTGAATGACTTGTGGAAGGTATACGTGAGAGACCTGGCAGAAAGTAGAGGGTTATCTACTGAGAAGCTGGAAGAGGTGGCAGAGTTATTCATATTTGGGGAAGCTGAAAAGGCCTTGGCAGCAGGGTTAATAGATGACATAGGATATGAGCGTAAGGCACTAGATGCCATTAGGGCCAAACTGGAGCTAGAGGCAGATGACAGGATTTCTACTCTTTCCTTCAAAAAGTACATCCGAACGCCAGCACCCAGGAAAAGTTCTTCCAACAGGGTGGCGGTAGTATTTGCAGAAGGAAATATTGTGTCTGGTAAAAGTAGTGATGGGGTGATGGGATCCGAGACTATTGCAAGAGCCCTCAGAAGGGTAGCTAAAGATGATAAGGTAAAAGCAGTAGTCTTCCGAATTAACAGTCCGGGAGGAAGTGTGCTGGCTTCTGACGTGATTTTAGAAGAGGTGAGAAACCTGAAAAGCAAGAAGCCTGTGATAGCTTCCTTTGGGGATGTATCTGCTTCTGGGGGGTATTACATAGCCTCAGCCTGTGATACCATAGTAGCTGAACAGAATAGCCTGACAGGTTCTATTGGAATCTTCAGTGTGTTCTTTAATACAGAGCAGTTCTTTGATGAGAAGCTAGGGGTTACCTTTGATGAGGTAGAAACCCATCAGTTTGCCGGAATAGGGAATCCTAATAAGCCGATTTCTGATGTGGAAAGAGCCTTTCTCCAGAAAAATATAGAAAAAGGATATATGGACTTTCTTAGTCTGGTACAGGAGGGAAGAGGGTTTGAGAATACAGGAGAGGTAGATAAAATTGCGCAGGGAAGAGTCTGGTCAGCCACTACAGCCAAAGATATTGGCTTGGTAGATGAGCTGGGGGATCTTTATGATGCTATAGACATAGCAGCACAGAAGGCTAACCTGGAAGGAGATTACCGGTTGAGGATACTTCCTACTCCTAAGAGTTCCTTCGATGAATTAATGGAATCCTTTATGGATGTTACAATCTCTGCTATTTGGGAAAAGACTCCTGTTTCAGAAGAAATGAAAACCATAGAGCAGATTAAGAAATGGATTCCCCAAAATGGGACCTATGCCCTTATGCCCTATGAATGGAATGTCCAATAGGAGATATTGAGGATAAAATTTATTCCCCCACAGATTAGTCTGTGAGGGAATTTTTGAGCCTGCGCTTCAACAAGCTTTTCTGATAAAATGATTGCTGGTTAGAAATACCAGATCATTTATCCTAGGAAAGGATGCTTAGCGGCGCATGGGGAGTGACCCCATTTATTACCTCCACAGTCCCATCAAATTTAGGCACGGTCATAAAGAATCCTTCTAATGGATTATAAGTAATTGCTTGTTCTTTCAAGAGACAAATGGCAATTTCCTCACCCAGGATTAGAGATTCCACATAGTCAGAATAATAGTGTACACCTGCCCAGTTTCGGCCAATGGAAATGTTAGCAGCCAGTTTATTTAGCTCCCCTTCTACTGTCAATGGAGCAGATTCTACTGTCAACAAACTATTACCCTGATCTTCTGGTACAAAGGCATACTCACCTGGTTGATCAGAAAGGGTCATAGTAGATCCATCTTTAGAAAGATTGAGGTATAGCTCATGGTTGAAGAAAGCCTTCAAAATAGTTACACAAGCTCCTGCAACTGTAGCATGTCCAGCTCCATAAGAAGGGTGCATAGGAGAACCTTCACAAAATGCCATAGGAAGTAGGAGGTTCCCGTCATTCTCATTTCTCAAGAGATCAAATATCCCTGCACTATTTAAACTTCCATGCATATTAATTAGGCTGTCTCTCTCTGGCCAGGCATGAGTAGCTATAATATCATTTAGCTTTTCCATCCTGGCAGCAAGGGCCTCAGGACGAAGACGCCTATGGATATTAAACTTCTGGTATCTTACTGCCTTGAGCGCTCTGGTAGCTACCTCAGTAACTAGGGTAAGAATGTGAGGCCCCCCGTAATGAGCAAACCCTTGTTGCTTATCAAAAAAATCTCTCTTTTGGAAAGGAACCCCATTATCAAATCTAGAAGTCATGGGGTCAGACCCCTCAAGACCCATCCCCAAAAGGAGTAAGCAAGCATTCAAGTATGCCTCGTATAGGGCATCATAGTGTACATAAGTAGCCAGGTCTCTACCTGTAGTGATAAAGCGCCTTTCATTACTCACGTATTCCTCAAGACCTCTAAAGTCTGCCCCATTTTGGACATCCAGATAGTCATCCCAGGTGGTCATATAATTTGTCTCAGAAGCACGGCGCACTCTTTGGTCAATAGTGATAGACCCATAGTTAATGTATCCATCACTGGCCTTGAATTCCATAGCTCCTCCTGACTGAGATAATCCATTATTCCCTGCCAGCATAAACTGCGAAAGGTAGGGTCCCAGGGAGTCTCCAGGGGTAAAGCCCCTAAAAGCAGTTGCTGAGATAATATTTTCCCTCTCTCCAGAAAATGGGAGTTGGTTCATGGCATCAAGACACTCCTGAACCTTAGCCTCATCAGCCGGATCAGAAGGGGCATTCTCAAAAAATACTGATAAAGGAATGTCCCTTAAAAGTGCTTGGCAGTAAACTTCTGCTAATTCACAGGTAAGCTCATCTGAACCAAGGGCTGGTGCCGGAGGCATAGTTACAGCTTGGGCATCTGGGCCCTCTAAGTCAAATGTTAGCCCTGCTCCAGCACTTTCCCATGCTCGCACATCAACATTTCTTTCAATGCCTTTTCTTGAGGTCCAAGTGGGATTGCCCTCCGAGTTAATGGGAGGCCCTAAAGGAGTAGATTTAAAATCATTAGGATCACCAGTTTCTATTCCTTGCATAAAGGCATCATAATCATCTTCTCTTACCAGAAGACCAGTATCAGGATCATGCTCTAGCCCTTTGGTAAAGCTCATGAGCTTTTGCGGGTGCTTTTCTTCATCACCATTGCTTACATGCTCTGTTGTTGGCGTATTTTGGTCATAGGCCAAAAGTGCCGCATCAGTACGTTTGTCAAAACTCAGTTTTTTTCTCTTTTCTAAATCCATAGAACAAGTAATTAAGTTAAGTAAAATGAATAATGGATAGGGAAGGCTTAGCGATTACAGTTTACCATTAGCCTCAGATCAAAAGCGGATTCCACCATCTACTCATCTGAATCTTTTTAGGTCAGGATAAGAGATGGTAGTATATCCCTTTTAACTGGGCAAGTCAGCATAACTCGGACTGATAGAAAGGAGTTCCGTACTTACTTGTACAAGTTTATGAAAACCAGCAATTAAGGAGGTGTGTCAAATTCACTTGTCTTGTTTATCGTTCAGATATCTGTAAACATTAATTCTTGAAGTAAAAAATTTCAATAAATACTTAATTATTCCTCGGCAGTATTGGGTTATTCCCTAATATAGACTGCTGATTTACAGAATATTAACTATGGTAAGGACTATTATTGGAAAACTGTGGAAATTCATCTTAGGATAAGGGGCCTATAAACTAGGCCTTAGGGGTAGAGTATTTATAGGGAGAAATAGGAAGAAGATTATGGGCTACAGCTACAGGCTAAGTTTTAGTAACTGTGGCTTCTGTTAAAATGGAGTTAGGCAGATACTGATCTTCGGGATGGTTTATCTTTTTACAAAACTATGAAGCCATTTATTCCCACTCATAAAGATGACTTTGATGCTGTGAGCTTACTTGAAGAGGCTTCATGGGGAGAAATTCAACCCCATATCAAAGCTATATTGGAATGGCTTCAAGATATGAACTGGCCAATAGCTTATCGCGTAGCTAATGTGCTGTATCCACATGTTAATCGTTTCTCGGAAGAGTTAGTAGATATCTTGTTAAGTAAGGATGATATTTGGAAGTATGGGTGTCTTTCTTATTTGCTAGAGGGGAATCCTAATTTTCAGCCGAATTCACACTTGTTAAGAGAATTGTACAGAATTCGAAATCAACCAACCAAGGGAGAAGAAGTGGAAGAACTTCATGAAATAGCCAACTCAATTCTTAGTTCTCTTGGATTGGAGAATTCTCATTGAAAGAAAGGGAGATATCTCATGATCAATCGTCCAATGTTTCTAATGGCGACCTTATCTTTG
>JBCCLI010000231.1:0-10183 GCA_039026975.1 Bacteroidota bacterium
AGACTATCTTCCTGAGCTTACTGAAGTCATTCAGAAGTTGAATCCACATGCTTATGTATTTACGGGGGAGAATGGGGCTTTCCCTATAGACAGTATCATGGGAGTAGGTAGTCTTAAGGCAGAGTCTATAGAGGAAAAATTTGCGCTGACAGCCCATAACCATGAAGCTCATCACCAGCATGATCATAAGATCAACAACAGCCACTCCATTACTACTTTTGCCCTAACATTTGACTACCCCTTCAATCTGAAAGCGCTTTCTCTGGAGTTACACCGGTTAGCTACTATTTACCGCTCCCAGGTATACCGTGTGAAAGGTATTATCGCCTTGCCAGATTACCAGCATAGGGTCATTCTCCAATCAGTAAGAACCACCTTCGTGGCTTCAGATGGATCTCCCTGGCAGGAAGGGGAAAAAAGACAGAGTAAAATCGTGTTCATCGGGAGAGGGCTTAAAAAGGAAGCCTTCATGAAGATGTTTAGCAGATATATGGTAGTCGAAAGCGGCTAACAGAAGCAGAATAAGTTTTTTCTCTCAATATACTGACACTTTAACGTAACATGAATCCAACCAAAAAACTACCTGTAACGGTACTTAGTGGGTTTTTAGGCGCTGGAAAAACCACGCTATTGAACCACATTCTTCACAATAAAGAAGGAATGAAAGTAGCGGTCATAGTCAATGACATGAGCGAGGTAAATGTAGATGCAGACCGCGTCAAAAATGAAAATGTGCTTTCTCGCACAGATGAGAAGCTGGTAGAAATGAGCAACGGCTGTATCTGCTGCACCCTAAGAGAAGATCTCATGATAGAGGTGGAAAGGCTAGCCAAGGAAGCTCGCTTTGACTACTTGCTTATAGAAAGTACCGGTATTAGTGAGCCAGTACCAGTAGCTCAGACCTTTAGATTTGTGGATGAAGAGAACGGAATAGACCTTTCCCGCTTCAGCTATGTGGACACCATGGTGACGGTAGTAGATGCCTTTAACTTTTTTAAGGATTATGGAAGTGCTGATACTTTGGTGGATAGAGAGTTGACAGATATGGCTGGCGATTACAGGACCATTGTTGATTTGCTTACAGATCAGGTAGAATTTGCCAATGTTATCATTCTCAATAAGACTGACCTGGTGGATGCACCTACCTTAGGGGTGTTAAAAGCTGCCATTCATAGGATGAACCCTTCTGCTAAAATTGTGGAATCCACTTTCAGTAAGGTAGCCCCCAGTGAGATATTGAATACGGGCCTATTCAACTTTGAGGAAGCCGAACAAACTGAAGCATGGATAGAAGAACTAAGTAAAGATGGGCATACACCTGAAACAGAAGAATACGGCATAAGCTCATTTGTATACCGTGCTAATAAGCCATTTGATCCGGTCAGGTTCTGGGCCTATGTACAGTATAGATTTCCTTCTACCATTATCCGTTCCAAGGGATTATTCTGGTTAGCTTCTAGACCTTCACAGGCTTTGATTTGGGGACAGGCAGGAGGATCTTTAAGAGCAGAATCAGCAGGTGTTTGGTGGTCCAGTATGCCCGTTAGTGAAAGGCTTAGGTACTCTTCTTACTTAGAAAACAGAAAAGAAATAGAAGCAGGATGGTCTGAGCAGTTTGGCGACAGGAAAAATGAAATTGTCATCATTGGACAAGACATGGATGAAGCAGGTATTCGGGCAAGTTTGGATTCCTGTCTTGCAACGCGTGAGGAGCTTACTACCTCAAAGTGGAAAAAAGGCTATGCTGATAACTGGCCCATTCAAAGCATGTCCCCGATAGGATAGAATTGACCAGGAAGTATATAGAACAAGAAAAATGATGGGTCTTCAGCCCATCATTTTTTTATGAAGGATAGATAAATAAGAGAATTTTATTAAATTACTTGATATATCAAATATATATGTATCAATAGAATGACTTTATGGAATTTCAAAATCCTTCTGAAACTATTTTTTACCAAATAGAGAAAGCCATCAAGCAGTACCGGACCATGGCACAGTCAAACTTGAATAAGCTGGGGTATAAAATCACACTCAACCAAATTCTATTGATGATTCAGATTGACCGTAAGCCTGAGATTAGCCAGGTAGAATTGGCTGAGCTTTTATTTAAGGATGTCGCTTCTATTACGCGGATGACAGAGCTACTAGTGAAAGAAGGATTCGTGGAAAGAGCAGAAAATAAAAATGACCGCAGGAAGAAGGAGTTAAAAATTACACCAAGGGGAAAAATGATATTGGAGTTAGCTATCCCGGTAATCCTGGAAAATAGAGAAACTGCCCAGCACAATATAACCCAAAAAGAAAAAGAAACACTCTATAAAATTTTGAATAAGCTAATTATAAATACTTCATTATGAGAAACCTAACTACTGTAATATTCCTTTTTATCTGCTTAATAGCTTGCCAAAAACAGGATAGCTCAGAATCACAATACACAGAAAAAATAAATCAAATTCAAGCACTACTGGATAGCACTGAATTAGGCAAGAACTACGCAGGTACAGTTTTAATTGCTGATGGTAAAAGTGTTCTATTTCAAGAATCTTATGGGGCTAGTGCGTCCAATTCTCCCAACCAACTGGAAACCAAATACGACATTGCTTCCATGGGGAAAATGTTTACAGCTGTCTCCATTATGCAGTTAATCGAAAACCAACAACTTTCTCTCAAACAAACCATAGGCGAGATCCTGGAGGATTATCCCAATGAAAATGCCAAGCAAATAACCGTTCAGCAGCTATTATCACATACCTCCGGACTTGGAGACTTTTTTGGGCCCGCCTTTGATCAAAATAAGGATTCCCTGAAAAGCCTAAGTGACTATCTACCCTTCTTTGTGAATGATCCCCTGGAATTTAGCCCTGGAGAACAGATGCGATACAGCAATGCAGGCTTTGTCGTATTAGGGCTAATCATTGAGAAAGTATCTGGCACTGATTACAATAATTTTGTAGCCAAACACATTTTACAGCCCGTGGGTATGACATCTACTGGACCTCTTGCTAGCTCGGCAGGTGGAGGCCTTTCCACCGTCGGGGACTTTCACAAATTTGCCCTCTCACTCCAGAGTAAAGAGCTTATCAGCCAGTCATCATTCACGGCCATGACCACAGACCACTTCGGGAATGGCTATGGGTACGGAATGAGCCTTAGGGAGCTAAATGGAAAGAAAGTGTATGGGCATAACGGAGGGGCTCCTGGCGTTTCAGGAGAGCTGGATATGGTACAAGAGGAACCCTTGATTATCCTCAGTATGTCAAATCGCAGCCCCATGGATGGATGGGCACAGGTACGAACGAACATTAGAAAAGAGTTCTTTGGAAGTACGCCGGAAATTGAGGAGTTCCTGAATACCGAGAAGGTGGTGAAAACCTATCAAGCCCAAGGCTTTGAGAAAGCGAGCGAAGTGCTTTTTCAGCTTGAGAATAATATTTCTGATAGAAACACCTTCAGATTTGCTGAAAAATATGCTAGGCAAGGACAGCCAGAGAAGGCGATAGATATCCTTAAGTTGATCGTTCAGGCGTATCCAAACCAGTGGTATCCCTATAGCTTTTTGGCAGACTTCCAGCTCCAGGCAGGACAAAAACAAGAGGCTATTAAGAACTATAAAAAGAGCCTGGAAATGAATCCTGAAAATGGACAGGCGCGTGAACGACTAAAAGAATTAGAATCCCGATAATATCATGATAATAAGAAATCACCCTTAGCAGTAAGGCTATCCATTGCTAGCTTATTCCAGTACAGAAAAGAGGCACTTTCTTATGTAGGTAGTGTCTGAATTATAGTCAGACACTACCAAGTTAAAGTAAACATCTACCGCCAACTGATACCAAGTAAATCTAATGCAACAGTGTTGCATTATAGGAGCCCATCTACTATATTGCTAATAGCAAGGGAGGTGCGCTGTACAGTATTCCTCCCAAGGGGTAAATTCTACAGGATTTTATCCGTAGTCTGAAATTATACATTTACAACCATCACTACATTCCAACCATGCTTGAAGCATTAAACCTAAGTAAAAGATATGGCGAGGATCAAGCCTTATCTGATTTACAACTGACGGTTAATCCTGGAGAAGTATTTTGTCTTTTAGGGGCCAATGGCGCCGGTAAAACCACTACTATTAACCTCTTTATGAATTTCATTCAGCCTACTTCAGGACAGGCCATGGTAAATGGGATAGATGCTACCTTACAAGAAGCCAAAAAGTATCTGGCATATATCCCTGAAAACCTGAATCTGTATGGGAACCTAAGTGGACTGGAGAACCTGGATTTCTTTACTGGCCTTGGAGGGGTAAAGAAAGAAAAAGACGAATTAGAAGACTTATTAAGTTCTGTGGGGCTTCAGGCAGAAGCCATTCATAAAAGAGTCTCAAAGTATTCTAAAGGGATGCGACAGAAGGTGGGCATAGCCATAGCTAAAGCCAAACAGGCTGAGAACTTATTGTTAGATGAACCTACCTCGGGCCTGGACCCCCAGGCCAGCAATGACTTTGCCGTTCTCTTAGAACACATGCGTGAAAAGGAAGTGGCCATCCTTATGGCTACCCACGACTTATTCCGGGCAAAGGCTTCTGGTACACACATAGGTATCATGAAGGCAGGGATATTGGTACATTCTCTGAAAAGTGAGGAGATCTCGCTGACTGAATTAGAACAGCTGTATTTGGAAACCATGAAGACAGAAAGCCATGTTGAAGCGCATCATTAAAAAAGAGATTCTCACTGCCTTACGGGATACCCGCTTACAAATTTGTGGGGGTATTCTTGTCATGCTTATGCTTATGGCCATCCTGGTAGGGAAACAAGGGCAGGAACTCATAGCCACAGAGCGTGCAGAAGCACAGGCAGCTATGTATGATACCTGGGTAAATCAGGGAGAAAAACACCCCCATGGTGCCGCTCACTTCGGGCAGTTTGCCTTCAAGCCTAAGCCTGTCCTTAGTTTTCTGGATATAGGACTGGATAATTACACAGGTGTCTCTGTCTTTCTGGAGGCCCATAAACAGAATGAAATTCTTTTTAGTAATTCTCAGGAAGGCAATGGAATGACACGTTTCGGCGAACTTACAGCCGCACTTATTTTACAAATTCTTTTGCCGCTATTAATCGTTTTTCTGTCATTTAACACATTTACTGAAGAAAGGGAAGAGGGAACCTTAAAACTGCTCCATGCCCAGGGCATCTCCATGCGAAAACTCTTTTATGGGAAAAGCTGGGGCATATATGCCATGGTCATGCTCATCTTCCTTCCGCTGGTGCTACTCGCTTATTTGGTCCTAGATGATCATTCAGCTACACTAGATCAGGAGGTACTTATCAAGTTTATCAGTCTCACAGCCAGTTATGCACTCTACTTTTTTGTGTTTGTCTTATTCTCCGTACTGATTTCTGCCTTTGCCAGAAACTCTTCCCTTTCCCTGCTGTCATTGATCGGACTTTGGATTATTTCCTGCATAGTTATCCCTAAGGCTACTGCTAATCTGGCAGATAAGGTTTATCCTACTCCTTCCCAGTTTGAATTTAAGAATGCCATTAAGGATAAGGTGAAAAATGGTATAGATGGACATAATCCTTCAGATATACGACTTGCTTCCCTGAAAGAAGAAGTATTAGAGGAGTATGGCGTAGCCACCATTGAAGAACTTCCTGTGAACTGGAGTGGAATAGCCATGCAAGCAGGAGAAGAGTACACAGATCAGGTATACGATCAGGAATTTGCCAGAATTGAAGAGAACTACAAGCAGCAAAATAGGCTGTCAGAATGGGCAGCATTCATTAATCCTTATTTAGCTGTACGTAACCTTTCTATGGCCCTGGCAGGGACTGATTTTACCCATCATATAGCCTTCGCTAAGGCAGCAGAAGGATATAGAAGAGCCTTTGTCAAGAAAATGAATAATGACATGGAGGTAAACCACAAGCCTGGAATAGCTTATGGCGACTATAAGATCGGAGAAGAAATGTGGACGAGTATAGCTCCTTTCTCCTATCAACTTCCCTCCCTTAGTAATATCCTTTCTGACCAATGGAGGAGTATTATGGCGCTTCTGCTATGGACAGTGGTACTTATGATGTTATCCTACACCCTTGCCCCTAAGATTGCCAAACTATGAAAACCCTACTACATATTATTTCTTTTGAATGGAGAACGCTTTGGCGTAGCAGTACTTTGAAACTTATGTTAGCTGTCATTCTGGGCGCTGGTATCTACGGAATATTCTTTGGAAAATTTGAGGTAGAGAAACAAGAGGCCCGTATGGCGGAAGTGGAGGTTCACGAGAAACAAGCTTTTGATAGCTTACTCGTATGGGTACAGCTGGATACAGCCGTGGAAGCTTATAAAGAAAAATACTTGCAGGCTGTTTCTCCTACCGGGGTAGGGTGGAGTAAGCATTTTACGTATTACCTGACTCATGAAACACCTGCTGCCGCTGGCCTGTGTCTTGGGCAAAGGGATCTTTTTCCAGTATACTATGGATTCAATGTTACAGACCTTGCCAGACAAATGAATGTGGCTGAATTAGCTAATCCCATGAAGCTGTTGACGGGGAACTTTGATTTATCGTATGTTATCATTTTTCTGCTTCCCCTATTGATCATAGCCTTAATGTATGATATTTATGCTGCTGAAAAAGAAAGAGGCACCTTATTATTGCTACAATCCCAACCGGTTTCTATCAATTTTATCCTTTTCAGTAAAGGCCTCCTTAGGTTTGTGATCATCTTATTGTCTGCCACTCTCCTTTTGGGTATGGGATTTGTTTTCCAGGGGATATCCTTTCAAGAGAATGCCACCCTATTCTTTGAGTGGCTATTTATATTATTTGGCTACAGTCTGTTCTGGACCCTTCTAATGGTAGGTATCGTGGCCTTTAAGCAGAGTGCCGCCTTAAATGCCATGCTTGGATTAGGAAGTTGGTTGTTTTTAGCATTGATCACTCCAGCTGTTTTAAATCTCTTTGTGCTGGCCAAGGAACCCGTACCTAATAGATCCGAAGTAATTAACCTGGTGAGGGACCTAAACGGAAAAAACTGGGACCAACCGAAAAGCTTTGTGTTGGATAAGTTTTACCAGGAGTATCCTCAATTTAATGACGGTGATACCACGGATTTCAATAAGTGGTACTATGCCAGTTTCACTACTATAGATAAGGAAGCTAAGGGCTTAAAACAGCAGTTTGAAGCGCAAACCCAAAAAAGAAATACCTTACTGAAGAAATGGGCATGGCTTGCTCCTCCAGCTATGGTGCATGAAAAGCTCTCTGCCCTCTCTCAAACAGACAGGGACAGTCAGATGGCGTTCTTATCTCAAGTGGAAACCTACCATCAAGAGCTGGTAGACCTGTATTACACCCGCATATTCGCGGGGGAGCTGTTCTCCCAGGAAGATTTGAAACTGTTACAAGGAAGCTTGTGATCAAAATTTCGCTAGAATAGTGATAATAGAAGAGTATCTACATCAGCATAATCATCCCAATTAGGGTTCTTGAAACGATATAAATGATTTGGAGGTACGGTATTGAGCCTCTTTTCCATATATATCCTTAAGGAACTGCTTACTCATAGGAGAAACCATTTTAGTAGGGAAGGATAATTTGACTGCCGTTTGAGACAGAATTTCCTACATTATTACACAAACCTAGCTAAATTAGGATCTATTTTGTTACTTTTGTCTAAGTGAAGAAAGTAACCTTCATATTGTCTTTATATGTTATCTTTCTGGCATGCCTGCCAGCATTGGGTGCAGTAGATATTCTCCCAGAATTAATGTGTTGCACCCAAGATCATGATGAACAGCAGGAAAACGAAGAGAGCGACTGTGAGGATGTCTGCAATCCATTTTTCTCTTGCCAGTGTTTCCATGGCTTTACAGCTGTTGTGATCTCACATACATATAAACCTCCTCATTTCATCTTAACTAGCTGGATTAAGTATTCCTTTATAAGCCCAGCCATCTCCACGGTCTGGCATCCACCCCGAGTTTAACCTTTTCCTCGGTTTCTAATCAGTTTTCATTTTTTAAAAATTATGGGATAGCCATGAGATGGTTTCTCATACATAATCATTTAGCATGAAAAGGTTAATAATTATCACTTTCCTTTTAGCCTGCTGTATGCGAGTGTTTTCCCAGCATATGCTGCAGGTCATAGTAAAAGATGCAGATTCTGATGCCTCATTAGTAGGCGTAACAGTACGTGTAGAGGGAGAAACTATTGGAGCCCGTACAGACAGTGGGGGAGTAGCTATCCTTAGAGATATTCCCAGCGGCAGTCAGCATCTTATTTTTTCATATGTAGGCTATGAATCTCATGAAGAGGCCTACGTTTTTCCTTTATCCTCAGACCAGCCCATAACTATTTTCATGGAAGAAGGGCATGAAATGGAGGAAGTGTTAGTGACAGCTACCCGTAGTAGCCGGACTATTGAGGATATTCCTACCCGGATAGAATTCCTTGGCGCTGAAGAACTGTCAGAAAAAGCGGTCATGAACTCCACGAACATTGCCATGTTACTGCGGGAAAGTACTGGGATACAAATGCAACAAACCTCTGCAAGTTCAGCTAATCAGAGCATCCGAATCCAAGGACTGGATGGTAGATATACCCAAATCCTGAAAGATGGATTTCCTTTATTTGGAGGATTTGCCGGAGGGCTGAGTATTATGCAGATTCCGCCATTAGATCTAAAGCAGGTAGAGGTCATTAAGGGGAGTTCTTCCACCTTGTATGGTGGAGGGGCTATTGCCGGCCTGATCAATCTTGTGAGTAAAAAGCCGGAAGAAGACGCGCCAGACCTGAGCCTGATGCTGAATCAAACAAGTGCTTCCGGTACTACCCTAAATGGATTCTATGCCCAGAAATTTGGGGAAACGGGCGTATCCTTCTATGCTTCTGCTAATCGGCAGGAACCTTATGATCCTAATGATGATGGCTTTTCAGACATACCTAAAGTTAGGAGCCTTACCCTGAACCCTAGATTTTTCTGGTATCCAGACGAGAATACTACCCTTTGGGTAGGCCTGAATACTACCTTCGAAGATAGGATGGGGGGAGACCTCAAGGTGATTGATGGCCAAGAGGATGCAGAGCATGTGTTTTCCGAGCAGAATGTAAGTAAGAGAATTTCCACTCAGCTAGCCTTTGATAAGACCTTTAGTAACTCCTCTGAGCTGCGGTTTCGCAATAGCATAGGATTTTTTGACAGGGAAGTAACCATCCCTGACTACCAATTTAAAGGGGAACAAGTGGCTAGCTTTTCAGAAGTTTCTTATAGCACAGGGAATGAGGTAAGCCAATGGGTAGTAGGGGCTAACCTGGTTACAGATCGTTTTAAGGAAGATCCCTTGAATACGGCATCGATTAGAGACTATGAGAACACTACTTTTGGAGGATTCCTTCAAAACACCTGGGACCCTAAAGGGATTTTCACCTTAGAGAGTGGCCTACGAACGGATTACAATCCAGACTACGGAGCCTTTTTCTTGCCCAGACTGTCTCTTTTATTCAAGCTAAATAATCAGCTTTCCGGTAGGTTTGGAGGGGGCTTAGGGTACGCCCTCCCTACTATTTTCACGGAAGAAGCGGAGGCCCTAACTTTCCGGGGGATATTACCTATTAATCGTAACAGCACGGAGGCAGAAACCTCTGCAGGGGCTAACTTTGACCTTAATTACCAGACCGTCATAGGAGAAAAACTAACTCTATCTATTAATCAGCTATTCTTTTATACTCAGCTGAATAATTCCCTTGTACTCCGTGAGGAGACAGTGAATGATAATTTTGTATTTGAGAATGCAGATGGGGCTATTGATAGCTGGGGCTTCGAATCAAATGTGAAGTTTACTTACAGTGACTTTAAGCTTTTCCTCCAATATGCATTTACTAACGTTCAGCTAAATTATGATAACATCAATAACCAAAAACCCCTCACCCCCAAACATAGTGCTGGGGCAGTATTAGTCTTTGAGCAGCACGGAAAATGGAGAGTAGGCTTGGAGTCCTACTATACAGGTGCACAGTTTAGAAGTGATTATTCACAGACCCGGGATTACTGGATCATGGGACTGATGGTCTTACGTCAATTCAAACATGTCAGTCTGTTTCTGAATTTCGAGAATTTTACAGATAGCAGGCAGTCTCGTTATCAGGATATTGTAATTCCTCCTATCAATA
>JBCCLI010000232.1:0-10183 GCA_039026975.1 Bacteroidota bacterium
AACCTTAGCTGAATACCCTCAGCTCCCCAGTTCCTTCTTAAAGTTTTTGAGATTATCCTGCTTGTCCGTGGGGTTCATTTCATAGTCCAATTCAAACTGGAGCCCTTCTGATAGGGTATGGGTATTCCCAAACTCATATAGCTGCTTGACAGCCGCGATAGTCTGCCCACTATTCTCCAGAATCTGTTTACAGAGTGCTCCCACGGTTTCTTCCAGCTCAGTTAGAGGAACGGATCTATTGACCAAACCTATTCTTTCTGCTTCTGTCCCTGAGATAGCCTGAGCAGTGAAGGAAAGCTCTTTGGCTTTACGCATGCCTACCTGATTCATGAGACGCTGTGTCATGCCCCATTTAGGGGGAATGCCCCACTTACAGTGTGTATCTCCAATCTTGGCTTCATCTGCTGCTACGATCAGGTCAAACCCCATCATGATCTCCATAGCACCGGTAAAGCAGTACCCATTGAGCATAGCAATGGTTACCTGTGGAATACTAATGAGTAGGTTGATAATGGCTTGGCCATCTTCCCAGGCCTTGAACCCTGGTTCTACTTTAGTATTAGAGAATAAACTCAAGTCTACCCCGGCAGACCAGGACTTACCTTCCCCCTTCACAATAATGATTCTACAATTCTCATCTTGTCCAAGCTGCTCAAGTGCATGTCGCCACTCTTCCAACATGAGAGGTGTAAGGGCATTCAGCTTTTGTGGTCGATTAAGGCTTATATAGGCTATTTGTTCTTCTTGCGTGAGAATGATTTCCTGGTAATCCATGTTGAGTCCTTTTTGAGGAATAAAGTGATTTGATATTAATTCTTAGAGTAGTCTTACTATTTCATCCGTTCATCATTATATCTGATAGTTAGCATTCAAAGTTCATCAATCAAAATTTTAACCCAATCCCTCGCGTCTCTGCGTGGGAAATTGTCCAGTAACTAGTCAAAACTTAGCATTCGAGAATCTTCAATCTCATTTTTTGAGTCTTCAATCAAAATTCATCATTCAAAATTCACTCAAGACACAAAAGTATTTAGTATATTTTGGGATGAGTCTGTTCATCTTCCACAGTTTGGCAGATTCAATATTAAGCGACAATCATTCAATAAGAAGACTACTACTAATTCAACTGCAATGGAAGTATTTGATTTTGACTTTTACAGATGGGAAAAGGAGCGTGCAAATGAGCCTTTCTTAAGACAACCTTTTGGAGATAACTGGGAAGTATGGACATGGGGAGAAGTAGGTCATATGGCCAGAAAACTGGCTACTGGTCTAAAATCTCTTGGCTTACCTCCTGGTAGCCATATCGGATTAGTTTCAAAGAACTGTAGAGAATGGTTTGTGGCAGACGTCGCCATGATGATGGCAGGATATGTGTCTGTTCCTTTCTTTCCTACATTAACCGGTAAACAAATAGCAGAAGTTCTGGAAATAGGGGATGTTAAAGCCCTTTTTGTAGGGAAGTTGGAAGTATGGGATGATATGAAAACGGGAGTTCCAGAAGATATGCCTGTTATCAGATTTCCTCACTATAAAGGAAATTCTGAAGTAAAGAGAGGCCTGGAATGGAATGAGTTTATAGATAAGCATGAACCTCTTCAAGAAGTGGCAAAGCCTAGTTTGGATGACACCTGGACCATCATCTTTACTTCAGGTACTACAGGTACGCCTAAAGGAGTGATGCTTAGCTACAGGAATTTGATGGGAACTAAAATCCCAATTGAGTCATCAAATCCATTGAAATTCGATAAAGGTGGCAATAACAGGTTCTTCTCTTACCTGCCCCTGAATCATATTGCAGAAAGGATAGTGGTGGAACAGGCGAGCCTTATGTATGGAGGAACGGTTTCCTTTTCTGAATCCTTAGCTACATTTGCCAAAAACTTGTCAGAAACTAAGCCAACCTTCTTCCTGGGGGTTCCTCGTATCTACACGAAATTTCAGCAGGGGATATTAGCTAAAATGCCGCAGGAGAAGCTAAATAGTATGCTGAAAATCCCCATCTTAAATAACATAGTAAAGAAAAAAATCAGAGCCGGACTGGGGTTAAATGATGCCAGAGTGTGGGTTTCTGGGGCAGCTCCTCTACCTGAGGCACTTAAAGTGTGGTTTTCAAAGATTGGCGTCTACATTTCTAATGGGTATGGGATGACGGAAAACTGTGCTGTATGCTCGTTGCTGGATCCTCATGTTTCCAAGCCTGGGGCTGTAGGAAGACCTCAACCAGGAGTAGAAGTAAAAATAGACCCGGATTCAGGAGAAATCATGATGAGGGCTCCTTTTGTGATGGAAGGCTATTATAAAGATCCGGCAAAAACTGCAGAAGTAAAAGATGAAGAGGGCTGGTTAAGAACCGGAGACCAGGGGAGACTTGATGAAGATGGAGACCTTCATATTACAGGAAGGGTGAAGGATACCTTCAAAACCACTAAAGGAGAATTCATTGTGCCAGGACCTATCGAATGGGAATTCGGCGTCAATCAAGACATAGAACAGATCTGTATTGTGGGTTTAGGTTGTCCTCAGCCTATGGCCTTGGTAAATCTCTCAGAAGGAGCTTCAACTAAGGCTAAAGAAGAGATTGTAAATAGTCTGGAAAGTACGCGGAGTACCGTTAACTCTTCTATTCCAAATTATCAGCGGGTGTCAAAAATCATTGTGATAGATGAAGCATGGAGTGTGGAGAATGGTATGCTCACCCCAACGCTGAAGGTGAAAAGAAATGTCATGAATGATCGTTTCCGTGATGCTATGCAAGATTGGCAGAATGCTTCAGATTCCATCTTGTTTGACAAATAATTAGCTGCTTGAAGTAAAGCGAAATTATAGATGAAGAAACTTGTGTTATCAGCTGCCCTGACCGGGGCAGCTACTACCCGAAGACAGTGTCCTCACATTCCTTACACACCTGTAGAATTAGGAGAAGAAGCTAAAAGAGCCGTAGATGCCGGTGCAAGTATAGTTCATATACATGCCCGGGAAGATGACGGCAGACCCTCCTGGCGCACAGAGGTATTTGAAGCCATCACAGAAGAGGTGAGAAAGCGTTGCCCCGATGTCATCATTAATTACTCCACAGGAGCTATAGGTCTCTCCAAAGAAGAGCGCGTCAAACATCTCCCCGTTACCAAGCCTGATGTGGCTGCCTTTAATATGGGGAGTATGAACTATGCTATCTACTCTAAAAAGTCTAAGCAGTTTTATCTGAGTGGATTATTTGAGAATACCTTTGAGACACTTCAGTATGTGATTAAGGTGATGAATGAAGCTGGCACCACTCCCGAGATGGAATGCTTTGATACGGGTCATATCCGTAATGCAGAACCGCTCAGAGACATGGGACTATTACCTGAAAATGCTACTTACAGCTTAGTAATGGGTGTAATGGGAGGGATTCCTGCTACCACAGAAAACCTTATACACCAGATCAAGCAGGTGCCAGATGGGTCTCCCTGGCAGTGTATAGCCATTAGCCGAAAGCAGTGGCAATTGGCAGCAGTAGCTTGTACCATGGGAGGAAACTTCCGCGTAGGATTGGAAGATAACTTCTACCTCCCCAATAATGAGATGGCTAAGTCTAACGGAGAATGTGTGGAGTGGGGGGTAAAATTGGCCCATATGATGGGAAGAGAAGTCGCAACTATCGCAGAAGCCAGAGAAATGCTGAATATTCCTTTGAGGGATTAGAATAATCTCTTTGCGACTTCGCGTCTTGGCGTGATACAATGAGAAGCTTCATAAGCTGGAAAAGCATTGCTGGTCATTCAACACTCAAAATTCAGTCATTCAGCATTCACTCACTCAGTCATTCAAAACTCAATCATTCAAAATTAGCTAATACTCAATGTTTGACTTAACAGGCCAAGTGGCCATCATAACTGGAGGAGCCAGAGGAATAGGAGAAGGGATCTGTAAAATTTTTACCCAGGCAGGTGCATCTGTGGCTTTATGGGATGTGCTAGATGCTGGCCAAGAAACGGCAGAAAAGATTGCCGCTACTGGAGCTAGTATTTCCTTTCAAAAAGTAGATATTACTTCCGAAGAAGAGGTCCAGGCAGCAGTAGCCACTGTCATTCAAAAGCAGGGGAAAATAGATATTCTTGTTAATAATGCTGGTGTCATTAGAGACAGATCTCTTATGAAGATGAGCAGACAAGAGTGGGATATGGTGGTGGATGTAAACATCAACAGCTTATTTGTCACCACTAAGGCTGTTCTCCCACACATGCGTGAGGCTGGCTACGGAAGAATCATCTCAGCATCCTCTGTAAATGCCATGGCTGGTGCCTTCGGTCAGACCAATTATGCAGCTTCCAAGGCAGCTATACAGGGTTTTACGCGCTCCCTTTGTAGAGAACAAGGCAAGTATGGAATTACTGTCAACTGTGTAGCCCCCGGTTTTATTAAATCAGAAATGACAGACAGTATGCCGGAAGCGGTAGTCCAGGCAGGTATTAACATGATCCCTGTTGGGAGAATTGGTATGCCGGAAGATATGGGCTATGCTTACTTATTCCTGGCATCCAAAGAAGCCAGCTTTATCAGCGGAATTACCCTCCATGCGAACGGAGGATCCTATCCGATATAATTTTATGGCTCCACGGGAGCCTAATCTCATTAATATCATGTCGATAACAGAAGCATACAAAACCACCCTAAAAGAAATAGCTGACCTTAAAGACTATGTTGGCAAGGAACTGGGCATATCCCAATGGACCACCATTACACAGGAACAGATCAATACTTTTGCAGAGGTAACGGCAGATCACCAATGGATACATGTAGACATAGAGAGGTGTAAAAAGGAATCTCCTTTTGGGAAACCTATAGCTCACGGATTTTTGGTTCTTTCTCTGGCATCCAACTTTGCCTATGAAGCTTATTCCGTGGAGAATGCACGTATGGGAGTGAACTATGGCCTGGATAAGGTTCGTTTCACTAACCCTACACCAGTAGATTCTCGATTGAGGGGAAGAGTTTCCTTGTTGGAGTACGAAGAAAGAGAAGGAGGCGCCAGATACAAAATGAGTATCGTCTTCGAATTGGAGGGTTCCGAAAGGCCCGCCTGCGTAGCAGAATTTATTGCGCTGGCATTTCCCTAATTTTTAGATATTATATTCATTCTTTTCTTAGGAATTATCAATTTTGAATTAAGAGTGGGTTGGCAGTTCCACCACTGGTCGTGGGGGGATTTCGGAGAGGTATTGGTGGGACAAAGCGTTTTTGCCTTCTTTTGGGGCAATTGCCAAAAGAAGGTCTCGCGGAAGGCGTCGAAGCGCTGGTACGAAGCCTATATATCCATAAGAATTAATTAAATGAAATTTCTCCATCATAATGCCTACATAAACGGAGCTTGGATCTCCTCCTCTAATACCTTTGAAGTCCGAAATCCATTTGACCATTTTCTCATAGCTGAAGTTGCTGATTTGGGAAGAGAAGAATGTAAGCAGGCCATCCAGGCTGCCCATGATGCTTTTCAGGTTTGGAAGAAGTATGCTGCTGGAGAAAGAGCAGCCATATTGAAAAAATGGTTCCAACTTCAGATGGAGCATGTGGATGCATTGGCAGATCTGCTGACTACAGAGCAGGGTAAGCCACTCGCAGAAGCCAAAGGAGAGATCAGATATGGAGCCTCCTTTGTGGAGTGGTTTGCAGAGGAGGCCAGAAGAGCCTATGGAGATGTGATACCTGGACATCAGCGTGACAAGCGCATCACAGTCATCAAACAACCTGTAGGGGTAGTGGGCGCCATTACTCCCTGGAATTTCCCTAATGCCATGATTACTCGTAAGGTAGCACCTGCATTGACTGCTGGCTGTACAGTGGTGATCAAACCTTCTGAAGTTACGCCTCTCTCAGCCTTAGCATTGGCGGAGCTAGCGGAAGAAGCTGGCTTTCCTAGAGGTGTGTTGAATATTCTTACTTCGACTGATGCAGCAGGAATAGGAGAGGAGTTGTGCTACAATCCATTGGTGAAGAAAGTTTCTTTTACCGGTTCTACACGAGTGGGAAAAATTCTCCTGAAGCAATGTGCAGATCAGGTGAAGAAAATCTCCCTGGAATTAGGTGGTAACGCTCCTTTCATTGTCTTTGATGATGCGGATATAGATGCGGCAGTAGCAGGGGCTATACGTTCCAAGTTCCGCAATGCCGGACAGACCTGTGTGTGCGCCAATAGAATCTTTGCTCAGGAAGGGATATATGAAGAATTCACCGAGAAATTATCGGCAGCCATACAGGAGCTGAAAGTGGGAAACGGGAAAAATGAAGGAGTAACCATAGGTCCTATGATAGGAGAAAGAGCTGTATTGGCAGTAGAAGAAAGATTATCAGATGCGGTCAGTAAAGGGGCTCATGTCCTAACAGGAGGAAACAGACTATTTGAGAGACCATCTCTTTTGTTCGAACCCACCATTCTCATAGATGCTACTAAAGAAATGAAGGTGTTCCAGGAAGAGATCTTTGGGCCAGTAGCACCTGTCTTCAAATTCTCCACAGAAGAAGAAGTGCTAGAACTGGCGAACCATACAGAATATGGCTTAGCCTCCTATTTCTACGGCAGAGATTACGCCCGAATCTGGCGAGTGGCAGAAGGGCTGGAGTACGGTATGGTAGGCATTAATACGGGTATGATTTCCACACCTGTAGCTCCCTTCGGAGGCGTAAAAGAAAGCGGTATGGGAAGAGAGGGCTCCAAATACGGCATAGAAGACTACCTGGATATTAAGTACATGTGCTGGGGAGGAGTGGAGTAAAGATTATCACTCAAAGTCGCAAAGCCGCCAAGAAATTTCACTCTTACTTGATACTACCCCTTTATGCTATTCCAGGTCTCATACAGTTTCTCCTGACTAGCTTGGAGTAGACTAAAACTCAAATCCTATATGGAAACCGGCTGATGCTTCTGACTCTTCGCCTAGTAGCGTTCCGAAGATAGGCCCAAAATGAAACCACTCCGTTACTCTCACGTTTATCTCCCCTTCAGCATAAAGTAATAAGGCAAAGTCTCTATCCTCAGACTTTAGGGCGAAGCTAGGGCCTACGTTTAAGGTTAACCATCTGGTAGCATTCCAGCTTCCCAGAAGGGCAATATCGCTGAGTGTTTCTTCTGATTCGTACTTGGCAGTGTAGGAGAATCCTCCTCCAAAGGTATGATCAAACCAATAAGTATAATGGAACTCAGTTCCAGGCGTCCATTCTTCATGAGCAAAGGAATATGCGCCTATTACACTGGTAATAATCTCATGGATTCCTCCTTCCTCATGGTTTTCTGGAGAATTCCCTTCATTATGTTGGGAGAACAGGCAGTTACACAGGAGGGTGGCCATAGCTGTCAGGACTAGCGTATGAACTTTCATGGGCTGTAAGAGGATGAATGGTTAGAATCGGTTACCAAATACAAGAAAGTGTATTCAAGATAGGTATGCCATTAGCTAGTTTCCATTCAACCAGATTAACTTTTTTTAGTCCTGATCTTATTCCAGGTCTCATAGAGCTTTTCCTGACTAGGCCTGTCTGTGGGAACTTCCCTCAAAGGTTCTACTGCTTCCAACTGCTCGTGTAAGTCCTTAGGTAAAGTCTGATACAACTGAGTACCCTTGGTTTTCCAGGCGATCATTTCATCACTGACTTCCCTGACGATTTTGGCGGGATTTCCGGCTAGGAGGCTTCTTCTAGGATAGGTTCCTTTCTTAACCAGACTAAGGGCACCCACTATGCATTCATCTTCTATTCTCACTTCATCCAGTATGACGGTATTCATACCTATGAGCACATTCTTCCCTATACTGGCACCGTGAATGATGGCGCCGTGTCCCACATGGGCAGCTTCCTCCAACCTAACCGTAATCCCAGGAAACATATGGATGGTACAGTTCTCCTGCACATTACAGCCGTCTTCGATAACAATCCCGCCCCAATCTCCTCGTATAGCTGCTCCTGGACCTATATACACATCCTTCCCAATGATGACATTACCAGTCAAAGCCGCTTGTGGATGCACAAAAGCAGAAGGATGGACAACAGGAATAAAGCCTTTGAAGGAATAGATCATATTGAGATAGTTTTCTGTCTGCCACGAATACACGAATAAGCACTAATTGCATGATTAGTTTTTAATTGGGGCATTAGTGGCTTTTAAAGAAAAAATTACTTCGCGTAGGCAGCCAAAGCCGTCTTGGTAAACTCAGACAGGACCAGCTTTCCACTCATCTCGGCACGTGTTTCCAGTAGGTCATCCCAGTTTTCACTGCCCTCCCAGAATACCTTTTTGAGCATAGACTGAGCTTCAGAGTTGGTGGAGAGGAGGTAGTCGGCCAACTTCATCACAGCTTCGTCTAATGCCTCCGCACTCTCATGTACTTCTGCATATAGGCCTCTGGCCTTGGCCCAATCAGGGGAGTAGAAGGTATTGGCATCTATGGCTAGCTGGCTCATGGCAGAAACGCCGATTTTTCTCTCTACAGCAGGACCCACTACGAAGGGACCTATCCCTACATTTAGTTCGCTCAGCTTGATAGACGCAAATTTAGTCGCCAGGCAATAGTCTACGGCTGAGGCTACGCCCACGCCACCCCCTACAGCTTTTCCTTGCACTCTTCCGATGATCAATTTAGGGCAAGTTCTACAGGCATTGATCACGTTCGCAAAGCCCAGGAAGAACTTCTTACCAGTAGGGAAATCATTGATGGTAATGAGCTCATCAAAGCTGGCACCTGCGCAGAAGGTACGATCGCCCCCACTTTTGAGAATGATTACCTGCACCTCAGGATTTTCTCCTGCAGCCTTGATGGCATCAGCTAGTTCTGCGAGAATGGCGCCCGGTAAAGAGTTATGCTTGGGATGGAAGAATTCTATTTCGAGTAGTCTTTCCTTGAGAAAGGTCTGTTTGACGTATCCGTTTTCCATGATTTATGATTGCTGTAGAGACACAAGATATTGTGTCTCTACGTTGTCATTATTTTATAATAGTCCAAACTGCTCGAAGTGGTGCTGCATATGCTTACGATTGTACAGCTTCCACTCATAGGAGTTCAGCATACCGAAGGTAGTGTTGAAATAGAGGAAGTCTGGATTGTCCTTAAAGGTCTGCTCTACCTCTTTGAGGTGCGAAATCAGGGCCTCCTTAGCTTTATCCAGGGAACCATATCGCAGATCTTCTACTTCTCCTTTCCTCAATAATACCTGCTGGAAGTTCTTAGGCATCTTGCGGTAGTTGTATAGGCTTTCTGTGTATTTCTCTAGTCTTTCAACAGGCGTCACGAAATCCATAGAGATTTTCTTAAGGCCAGCCTGTTCAAAGAACTCCAGATGCTCTACCATATGCTGGGCTGTCATGATGCCCCATTCTGGCTTGGTTTCTTCCGTTAGTCCCTGAAGAAGTTCTTGAGCCTTGGCAATGCTAAAATCGAAGAAAGGGGCTTTCTTCTGTACCAGGGTCAGGATAGTGGCAAAGGCCACCAACTCCATTTCTTCATCGAAGATTTCAACTAGCCACTTTACCACACCGGAAGGATGTTCTTTCCCCCTGCTGTCTCTTTCCTGTTTCTCCTTGCAAGTAAGTCTTACCTGTATAGTATCATCATGGTAAATGGGGCGAATAAACCTACATTCGTCTATGCCATAGTTAGCGCCTACTGGCCCTTTAGCCGGGCTTACGAATAAGCCTGCTGCCGCTGCCAGGAGGAAGTAGCCGTGGGCGGCGCGTTTCTCGAATATGCTCCCTTCGAGAGAAGTGATATCAGTGTGGGCATAAAACACATCCCATGTTAGGTTGGCAAAATTTTGTATGTCGCTGTCTGTGATGGTGCGCTTATGCGTGAGCACAGACATACCTGGCTGAATATCCTCGAAGTGGTAACGGAAAGGATGCTTAGGTGATTCCACCACTTTGGCTCCCGGTTGATGTATTCCTGTAATGGCTGAAATGGTGGTCGGGGTTCCCTGTATGGCACATCTTTGCAGGTAGTGTTTGATCCCTCTCATGCCGCCCATTTCTTCACCACCACCAGCTCTACCGGGTCCTCCATGTACGAGGTAGGGTAGGGGAGAGCCATGTCCGGTATTGGTTTTGGCATTCTCACGGTTTAGCACCATGATTCTTCCGTGATGGGTAGCGGCTTCCACTACGAATTCTCTGGCTATCTGATCATCAAAGGTGGAGATAGAGCAGCAAAGAGATCCC
>JBCCLI010000233.1:0-10139 GCA_039026975.1 Bacteroidota bacterium
AGGGGAGAGCCATGTCCGGTATTGGTTTTGGCATTCTCACGGTTTAGCACCATGATTCTTCCGTGATGGGTAGCGGCTTCCACTACGAATTCTCTGGCTATCTGATCATCAAAGGTGGAGATAGAGCAGCAAAGAGATCCCTTCCCCATCTGAGCCAGAGTAACAGCTTCATCCAGGCTTTTGTAAGGCATGATGGTGCTTACTGGCCCGAAGGCTTCCACCTCATGTACATCTGTGTTCTTGAAAGGATCTTGCTCTAGCAAGAGAATAGGACTTAAGAATGCCCCTTTCTCGAAATCAGCTTCGATTAACTCTATGGCATCTAGTGAACCGTATACTACATCTGCCGTCTTGCTGAGAACCCCCACACGCTCTCTTACCTCTTCTACCTGTGCCTTACTGGCCAATGCGCCCATCCTTACGCCATCAGCTATCGGATTACCTATGGCTACCCTTCCCAGTTCTTTGCCTAAGGCTATTCTCACATCTTCCACCAAATGCTCAGGTACTATGACCCTCCTGATGGCGGTACACTTTTGCCCACATTTAACGGTCATTTCCTTTCGGACTTCCTTGATGAAGAGTTTGAACTCGGGAGTTCCGGGGACTGCATCTTCCCCAAGTACTGCACAGTTGAGGCTATCAGCTTCCAGGTTGAAAGGGACGGCTTCTTCAATAATTCTTGGGTGGGCTTTAAGCTTTCTTCCTACATCAGCAGAGCCGGTGAAGGTTACTACATCCTGAGATTCTACCCCTTCTAATATGGTTCTGGCAGATCCACACACCAGTTGTAATGCTCCTTCAGGGAGAATGCCTGAAGCAATGATTTCTTTTACTACAGCTTCAGTCAGGTAGGAGGTAGCTGTGGCAGGCTTTACTACGGCGGCTACACCAGCCATCCAGTTGACAGCACACTTTTCCAGCATGCCCCAAACCGGGAAATTGAAGGCATTAATATGGATGGCAACGCCTCGCTTAGGCACCATGATGTGATGCCCCATGAAGGAATTATTTCCTCTGGAAAGGTCTATGCCTTCTCCGTCCACATGGTAGGTTTGGTTGGGGAAGTTTTTTCTCAGGGAAGCATTGGCGAATAGGTTGCCAAACCCCCCTTCTATGTCTACCCAGCTATCAGGTCTGGTAGCACCGGTTTTATAGCTGATCTCGTAGAATTGCTCTTTTCTCTTGCTGAGGTAAAGGGCCAGCTTTTTCAGCATATTGCCACGCTGCTGGAAGGTCATTTTTCGAAGGGCAGCACTGCCGGTTTTTCTCCCATAAGCCAGGATATCAGGGAAGTCCAGGCCATCTGTAGTAGCATAAGCCACAACTTCTCCAGTTACAGCATTGAATAAGGGCTTTCCGTTCCCTTCTCCCTCTATCCAACTTCCTGTTATGTAGTTTCCTAGTTTAGTAGCGTCCATGTTAATATGTATTTATTTCTTCTATGATCCCACCGTTTTAATGGTGGAGGATGTGCATGTAGAGAGAGGATGATTGACTTTGAAAAAATAAGCGACCCACTGTAGGGGTGGATTTATCCGCCCTTTGAAGCGTACGGCAGCTGAAGCAGCCGGTCCATTTTTGACTTTGAGCCCACCATCTTAATGGTTGAATATAAGGGACGTTTAAATAATCAAACATAATCATCCTGTCTCTACGAGATATTTCTGATTATACTTTCTCCAGTATGGCAGCATAGCCCTGTCCCACACCCACGCACATAGTAACCAGCGCGTATTTCTTGCCTGTTTCCTGAAGCTCTAAAGCAGCTGAGTAGGCAATCCTCGCACCAGTAACTCCCAAGGGATGTCCTATGGCGATAGCTCCACCGTTGGGATTCAATCTGGGATCATCATCTGCTAGTCCCCATGCACGTGTACAGGCCAGCGCCTGGGCAGCAAATGCTTCATTCAGTTCTATGACATCCATATCGTCCATGCTCAGCCCGGCTTTTTCCAGGGCTTTCAGAGAAGCGGTTACCGGGCCTATGCCCATAATTCTGGGTTCTACCCCTACCACCGCCGAACTTACTATTCTGGCCATAGGCTTTAGCCCATATTTTTGGATGGCATCATCTGATGCTACTATGGTAGCGGCAGCTCCATCATTCAGGCCTGAAGCATTTCCGGCTGTAACCGTTCCGCCATTCTCTTTTTTTCTGAAGGCTGTTCTGAGCTTGCCTAATACTTCCAGAGAAGTGTCAGGCTTAATAAACTCATCCTTATCAAAGACGAGAGGGTCTTTCTTCCGCTGAGGAATTTCTACCGGAATGATCTCCTTGGCTAATCTTCCGTTTTTATGGGCTGTGGCAGCCTTCATCTGGGACCAGTAGGCAAATTTATCCTGGTCTTCTCTGCTTATGCTATATTTATCTACCAGGTTCTCAGCGGTGGTACCCATACCATCTGTTCCGTAGCGTTCATGCATCTTACCATTGACAAATCGCCATCCGAAGCTGCTATCATGCATCTGAGCATCTCTTCCGAAGGGTTTGGATACTTTTGAAATAACCCATGGTCCTCTGGTCATATGCTCGACCCCACCAGAAATGAAGACATCTCCATCTCCGGTTTTAATGGCCCTGTGGGCATGTATGATGGCTGAAAGGCCAGAAGAACACAGACGATTAACCGTTTCTCCGGGGACTGTCCAAGGTAGCCCTGCTAATAGCAGACACATTCTGGCCACATTGCGATTATCTTCTCCTGCCTGGTTGGCACAACCCAGGATGACATCATCATAAGCTTCCTGGGGGATTTGAGGATTTCGTTTGACGATTTCGCTAATGACAAGCGCACCCAAGTCATCCGTTCTGATAGGAGAAAGTGTTCCGGTAAACTTTCCTATGGGAGTGCGTATCCCGTCTATGATATAGCTTTCTTTCATTCTTTCTTTCTTATTCTTTAGTAATGGCCAGGACTTCTTTGCTGCTTCGGTAAACAGTTCCCCTGAAGAAATAATAAACCTCTCCTGCCTCATTAGTTACATTCACATCGAAGTCAGCCGTTTTATGAGAAATATTCAAGGGTACGGCTTCAGCATATAAGGTGTCTCCCTCTTTGGCAGACTTAGCGTAGGTCATACTACCATTGATAGATACTGCTAAACGTCCGTATGAATTAGCCGCGAAAGCAAAGGCACTATCCGCAAAGGTGAAGGCTATTCCACCATGGAGAATGCCATAGCCATTCAGCATTTCTTTCCTGACAGTCATCTTAATTTTACAATGGCCTTCCTTGATGAAAATAGGTTCTACTCCTAACCACTGAGAACAGTAATCTGTCGCCATCATTTTATCATAAACTGCCTTTGCTAATGTGTCAGGTGTTTGCATTTTCCTGTAGTGCTTTTTCTGTTTCAGCTTTTCCAATGCTCCGTCGCCTTCAGCGAGACTGACTTTTGGCATACGCCCCAAAAGTCAGCAAAAACGCTTTTGTCCCTCCAATGCAACGCTACATTCCCCCCACAACCCGTGGAGGAACGGCCAACCCACTTAAATTCTATTCAATTCTTACTTTTTCCATTTAAAAGAATGTTTCTCCTTTTTTGGCCATTCTCCGAAGAATAGGAGAACACCTGTATCTTTCTTCGTGATAGGTCTCAAAGAGGGTATCCATTCTGCTCATACATTCTGCTATGCCTATCTCATCTGCCCAAGCCAGGAGGCCCTTGGGATAATTCACGCCTTTAGTCATGGCCAGATCTATGTCTTCTTTAGAAGCTATCCCCATCTGTAGGGTATCTGCTGCTTCATTGATGAGCATGATGAGAATTCTCTCCAGAATTTCCTGCCCTAGAGAATGGTCCTCATTGGGAGAATTATTTTCTGCTCCTTCCGCATATTGATAGAATCCCCTTCCTGCCTTCTTGCCGAGATAGCCTGCTTCTACTAGTCTTTTTTGTGAGAATGATGGGGTATACCTTCTATCGTAGTAAAAAGCTTCAAAGACGGTTTCCGTTACTACATAATTCACATCATGCCCTATGAAGTCCATGAGGGTAAAGGGGCCCATCCTGAAGCCACCTAAATCTTTCATAGCCCAGTCTATGGTGGGAATATCTGCTATGCCTTCCTCATACATTCTTAGTGCTTCACTGTAGAAGGGTCTGGCGACCTTATTGACTATGAAGCCAGGCGTATCTTTTACGAGAACTGTTATCTTCCCCCAGTCATTTATAATAGATCTGGCACCTTGGGTAATAGAAGGATCTGTTTGGATAGCAGGAATAATTTCTACCAGGGCCATTAGGGGAGCAGGATTGAAGAAGTGGATGCCGAGAAAACGCTCCGGTTTTTCGAGAGCTGCTCCCAGAGAGGTTATGGAAAGAGAGGAAGTATTGGAAGCTATAATGCATCTCTCATCTACATGTAGCTCTAACTCCTGAAATACTTTCTTCTTAATACCAGGATTTTCAATGATGGCTTCTATGATCAATTCAGAGGATGACAAGTCTTCCAGAGAATGAATATACTCTATGTTTTGGTGAATGGCTCGGGCTTTATCCTTTGTAATTCTGTTTTTTTCTACCAGTCTATTGAGAATCTTAGTCAGTTTCTGTTGACTGGTTTTGAGGGCATCAGTAGAAACATCATAGAGGCATACTTGGCAACCAGCCGTGGCAGCTACCTGCGCGATTCCGCTTCCCATGGCTCCTGATCCTATGATGCCGACGTTCATTATGCTAGGTTATTAACTTATGAATTATGCTTTTTTCCAGTGCTTCGTCGCCTTCAGCGGGACTGACTTTTGGCATACGCCCCAAAAGTCAGCAAAAACGCTTGTGTCCCTCCAATGCAGCGCTACATTCCCCCCACAACCCGTGGAGGAACGGCCTGCCCACCACTTATCTCAGTTATTATTTTCTTTGCCTTTTTGAGTACCATATGTGGTTAACCTATTTAAGGCACTTGAAATAATCGAATGGTTCCAGGCAGTCATCGCACTTGAATAAGGCTTTACATGCTGTAGACCCAAACTGGCTGATCATTCTTGTATTGGTGGAGCCACAGTTAGTGCACCTTACCAGTCTGCCTTCCCCCAGAAGGGCAAGCTTGTCTGCTTGCTCCTCTAGTGGAGCTGCTATCCCATATTCTTCCAGCTTTTGTCTACCATTCTCTGTAATCCAATCTGTAGTCCAGGCCGGCGAAAGGACTAAGTTGACCTTAGCGTCAAATCCTTCTTCCTTTAATTTATTGATGATATCATCTCCCATTACGTCCATAGCAGGACAACCTGAGTAGGTAGGCGTAAGGGTCACCTGAACTTTTTGTCCTTCTACCTCTACTTTTCTCACCACGCCCATGTCCATAATACTCAGGACCGGGATTTCCGGATCTGAAAGTTCCCTAAGCAGGGCTTCAATATGTTTAAGAGAAGTTGCTACCATCATTACCAATTCATATTTGGATAGGTACGTTGCATATACTGTAAATCAGCTAAAATGAATCCCATATGCTCTGAATGGATACCGGTTTTCCCGCCTTTTTGTGAACCTATAATTTCAGGTAACACAAGTGTCGACTCAGCCAGGACCTGCCTGATAGTCTCATCATATTCTGCTTTAAGGACGGCTAGGTCTGGGCCTATACCATACCCCTGCATCTCTTCCTCTTCTTGTGTGGGCATGAAAAACTCTCCCACATAGGGCCAAAGGTGGTTAACGGCGGCTTGCATTCTTGCATGGCTTTCTTCAGTCCCGTCTCCCAGTCTTTTCATCCAGGTAGATGAAAATCTGAGGTGGTAACTTACCTCTTTGATCCCTTTTTGGGCTATGGCTTTTAGTTGTTCATCATTGCTTTCACATAATTGCTTTAGCAGGGGAAGGTGGTAGGCATCAAAAAAGAACTGTCTTACGATGACATGTGCAAAGTCCGTATTAGGTTGCTCTACCAGAAGGACATTCTTATACTGATGTGGATACCTGAGAAAAGCCAAATCATCCTCTGATTTCTCTTCTCCTTTTAGGCTAGCAGCATACTGGAAGTAATTTCTGACTTGCCCGAAAAGATCCAGTGAGATGTTAGTTAGGGCAATATCTGTTTCCAGAGTAGGTCCATGTCCACATAGTTCTGAAAGCCGATGGCCCAGAATCATGGCATTATCGCCTAGTTGGAGGGTATATTGATACAGTTGATCTTTCATCGTAATGAGGTTTCGTCCCTATGGGACTTTCATATATAATTTCTGAATGCTACCAAGATGTCAGTCCTACGGACTTTTTTAGAAGCTTAGGCGAAATATTTTTCGCCACTACTTCGGAAATCTATTCTCATTCAAAATTCAATCATTCTCACATTCAAAATTCCTTCATTCAGCACATTCAGCACATTCAGTCATTCAGTCATTCAGTCATTCAAAATTCTCTCATTCAATCATTCTCTCATTCAAAATTCCTCACTTTCTCTTACATATGACCTACTTCATCCGGTAAGTCATAGAAAGTAGGATGTCGATAAACCTTATCCTCAGCGGGTTTGAATAGTTCATCCTTGTGCGCTGGATTGGTAGCAGTGATGTGTTTGGATTCTACCACCCAAACACTTACCCCTTCCTGCCTGCGGGTGTATACATCTCTGGCATTTTCTATTGCCATTTCGGCATCAGCAGCATGAAGGCTACCTACATGTCTGTGCTCCAGGCCATTCTTAGACCTGACAAACACTTCCCATATGGGCCATTCTTTCTTCATCTTCTATAGATTATGCTTCTACTCTGTTTTTCTCAGCGTGAGCTACAGCAGCTTCTCTTACCCAGGCCCCCTCGTCCCATGCTTTGTTCTTGGCTGCCAGGCGCTCCTTATTACAAGGACCATTTCCTTTGACTACCTGCCAGAACTCATCCCAGTCTATTTCTCCAAAATCATAGTGCCCTCTTTCCTCATTCCATTTCAGATCAGGATCAGGGATGGTGATTCCCAGAATTTCTGCCTGAGGTACTGTCATGTCTACAAACTGCTGGCGCAGCTCATCATTGGTTTTGCGCTTGATCTTCCACTTCATGGACTGCTCCGTGTTAGGAGACTCAGCATCTCTGGGACCAAACATCATGAGTGAAGGCCACCACCAACGGTTTAGTGAATCCTGAGCCATTTCTTTTTGAGCTGCTGTACCTTTACAAAGGGTGAGCATAATCTCATATCCCTGGCGTTGGTGGAAACTTTCTTCTTTACAGATCCTCACCATGGCTCTGGCATAAGGACCATAGGAGGTACGAGTGAGCATTACCTGATTAATGATGGCAGCTCCATCTACTAACCAGCCAATAGCTCCCATATCTGACCAGGAAAGGGTAGGGTAGTTAAAGATGCTGGAATACTTGGCCTTTCCGGTAAGTAGTTGCTGATAAAGCTCATCTCTGCTAATTCCCAGGGTTTCTGCTGCACTGTAAAGGTATAGCCCATGGCCTGCTTCATCCTGTACTTTGGCCAGCAGGGCTACCTTCCTTCTCAGGCTAGGGGCACGCGTAATCCAGTTTCCCTCAGGAAGCATCCCCACAATCTCGGAATGGGCATGCTGGGAGATTTGCCTGATGTGGGTTTTTCGATATTTTTCTGGCATCCAGTCCTTAGGTTCAATGACCTCGCCAGCATCGATTCTGTCTTGAAATAGCGTTTCTAATTCTTCTTGATTGTAGTCTTTCATCTTATTTATGTTTTAGCTGGAACTGGTATCAAAGTCTACTACTACTTTTTCTGATAAAGGAATGGCCTGACAGGTAAGTATATAGCCATTGTCAATTTCCTCTTGCTCAAGGGCATAGTTAAGTAACATATCTACTTTCCCTTCTACTACCTTAGCTCTACAGGTACAGCACATACCTCCTTTACAGGCAAAAGGCAGATCTGCCCGGTTTTCCAGAGCAGCATCCAAAATATTGGTACTCTGCTGAGGAATAGAGAAGGTAATGGTCTTTCCTCCTTCAATGATGCTGATTTCTGAAAGTTTAGAAGGATCTATTTCTTCCTTTTTGGCCTTCTTAACTATGTTTCCAGTGTTAAAAAGTTCAAAATGAATCTTTTTAGCTGCTATATCTTTTGCTAAAAGGTGATCCCTGATCAGGAAAATCATCTCATTTGGTCCACAAATGAAAAAGTGGTTAGTCTCACTCTTATTGATAAAATGCTCAAACAACACATCCAATTTTTCCTGGTCTATTCTTCCATTAAATAGTTCAGAAGTTCTTCTTTCTCTCGTGAGAAAGTGGAAAATCTCAAATCTACCCAGGTAGATATTTTTGAGAGCCTCTATCTCCTCTTTGAGAATGATGGTATTGACGGACTGATTTATGTAGAAAAGCTTGAAGGTAGATTGAGGTTCAGTTTGGAGATGCGTTTTGATGATGGAAAGAATGGGTGTAATCCCACTTCCGGCAGCAAAAGCCACATAATTTCTCGCCCTGAAAGGATCTACTTCTACAAAGAATCTTCCGTCAGGAGGCATTACCTCTAATACTTCTCCGGCTTTGAGGATATCGTTAGCAAAAGTAGAGAATCTTCCATCCTCTATCTTCTTCACCGCTACCTGCCATTCATTATCTAGCGGAGATGAGCATAGAGAATATGATCTCCTCACTTCTTCACCCTTGATCTCTTTCTTTATGGTCAGGTATTGACCCTGTTTGTAAGAGAACTCCTCCTTGTGCTCTTCTGCTACCTGAAAGGTAATTAGCGCACAGTCATCTGTGGTCTTTTCTACCTTCTTTACAGGAAGTTTATAGAATTTGGTCGCCATGCTTCTCTTACTTCAGGTTTCTTTGATCGTTGATTCTACTAAGTTTTCCTCCGGCACTTCTGGGAATGGTATCATAGGGTGTTAACTCAACCTTCATGCTTAACCCAATGTTATTTTTGATCTTATGGCTTAGCTCTTTGGTAAGCTGCTGGATTCTGTCATGTCCTCCAAAATCATTTGTATTTATTCCTGACGATACCTCTTCTACAACCTCCACCTTCAGGTCTACCGTATCCATATTCCCCTCGCGTTTCACGATGAGTTGATAGTTAGGAGCTAGATGTGAAAAGTCTTCTAATAACACCTCAACCTGAGTGTGGAAGAGATTTACGCCTCTAATGATGAGCATATCATCAGATCTCCCTTTGATGGAAGACATTTTTATATGGGTACGTTTAGCATCTGAGTCATAGTAGATGCTACAAATATCGTTGGTCCAGTAACGGAGAATAGGTAAGGCTTGCTTGGTCAGGGTAGTAAACACTAGTACCCCTTCTTTTCCGTGTGGAAGGGGTTCTCCGGTATCCTTATCTACTACTTCCGGGTAAAAGTGATCTTCCCATATATAACTTCCTGTCCCTTTTTCTTCATAGTCTTCCTGAGAAACCCCGGGTCCTATAATTTCACTCAGCCCATAAATATTGGTGGCAATTACGTTCAACGCTTTTTCTACCTGATTTCTAATGGTTTCTGTCCATGGTTCTGCTCCAAGAATAGCATATTTCAGGTTTAGGCTATCCAGAGAAATACCCCTTTTATATATTTCTTCCCCAAGGGTTTGGGCATAAGAGGGCGTACAGCAAATAACCTCTGGTTGAAAATCCTGAATGATCATTAATTGACGGTCTGTCATTCCTCCTGAAACCGGAATCACGGCCATTCCTAATTTGGTCGCACCTCCATGCATGCCTAGCCCACCAGTGAAAAGCCCATATCCGTAAGCATTATGCAGCTTCATGCCTGATTTAGCGCCACCAGCTACCAGAGAGCGGGCTACCACCTCATCAAAAACGCCAAGATCATGCCTATTATATCCCACCACGGTAGGTTTACCCGTAGTACCGCTGGAGGCGTGAATCCTCACAACCTCATTCTGCGGAACTGCAAAAAGATCAAATGGGTAATTATCGCGTAAATCAGTCTTTTTGGTAAAGGGAATTTTGTGAAGGTCTTCAACACCCTGGATGTCGGAAGGCGTTATCCCCGCTTCATCAAACTGTCTTTTATAAAAAGGGACCTGGGTGTAAACTCTTTGAAGTAAGTTCTTAAGTCTATCATTCTGAAGCGTTCTCAGCTTAGATAATGGCAAACTTTCTATGTCTCTATTATACATAGCCATTTCGTTAAAGTGAAAGTATAATCTTCAGATAGATAGCCGATGACCTCTTATCGGTAAGAACAAATATAC